>JAGLJX010000051.1 GCA_023142175.1 Emcibacter sp. | reverse complement strand
CACAAAATTACGCACAAGATTTGACAGCGTATAATTTTATTGTTATATATCAGGTAGTTAACTATGGTCTTGTCAGGCTCATAACCTGAAGGTCGTAGGTTCAAATCCTACCCCCGCAACCAACTGATTCTCATTATGGGATAAGTTCTTTAATATCAGAGACTTATCGCCATTTGAGGCCAAAGACAAGATGCCCGCGAGATCGCCGTAAAGGTCGATTTTAAGGGCATTTTTGTTTCCGTCTGGATTTTTCTCATCTGGGGTTAAAACGATCTTATCTATCAGCGATCTAAGCAACTCAGCGATGTGTTTGCTGTTGCTCTTATCATGGAATGATTTAATCAGATCAGTGATCTGTTGTTTATAGCGTCCCGCCATATTTGGATGGATCAGCACGGGCGCTTCTTCCGCATTTTCAAGCAAGGCTTTTAATTCGTCCTTACGAATTTGATTGCCGTTCATTACGTGCTTCATGCGGTCATTGGCGTAGCCCTCAATAACCGCTTTTAATATGCGGTCATCACTGGCATCAATGCGCTTTAGTTCTGCCTCATAAGAAGCACGTTGAGCGTTGTGATTGATACGCAGAGTATTTAGGTTTTCAATGTAAGCCCGTGAAAATTCCTCGCACAGCTCTCCATCAAGCAAGTAGGTCTTCAATGTGCCTAATATCATTTCTTCAAGCTCAATACGGGCTATTTTACGATTATTTGAGCATGTCCCCCTGTCCTTCGCACGCGCGCAGGTTAGTTTGGTCTGGTTGGCCATTACGTAGCTACTGCCACAGCAGCCGCATTTAGCGATACCCGTTGTCAGATATGTTGGTCTTTTGGATTGTTGAAAATCTTTCTGGCTTGCCGGAAGGTGGGATTGCCTTAGCTTTACGTGATCCCATGTTTCCTGATCAATGATACGTAATTCAGGAACCTCTTGGTGCTGCCATTCGTTTTCTGGGTTTAGGCGCGAGATGCGTTTCCCCGTAGTAGGGTCTTTAATGTAGCGAAGGCGGTTCCATACAAGTGAGCCTATATAAAGTTCATTGTTAAGGATACCCGTGCCGCGTCGTCTGTTGCCATTTATTGTGCTTTGTGACCAGCCCTTTTTTGAGCTTGGGCAGGGGATATTTTCTTCATTGAGTTTAATGGCGATAGCGCGAGGGCTAAGGCCTTCGTTATATTCCCTGAATATACGCCGCACGATCTCAGCTTGTTCCAGAATAATCTTTCGGTCACCGCGAATAGGCTCGCCGTTTGTATCAAATTGGCGCACAACTTCGTATCCATAGCTATTGCCACCTGCGGATTTTCCTTCGTTTATACGGCCAGAGAGACCTCTTTTTACTTTTTGTCTCAGTGACTTAAGGAATAGCGCATTCATTGTGCCAGTAAGGCCAATGTGCAGTTCGTTGATATGACCTTCGGCTATGGTATGAAGTTTCACATCATTGAAGGATAACTCTTTGTATATGGTAGCAATGTCAGCTTGGTCGCGGCTAAATCTATCAAGTGCTTCTGCAATGACAATATCAAACTCACCATGACGGACTTCTTCGAGCATATTTTGTAAACCGTGGCGCAGCATATTTGATCCGGTTTGCGCTCTGTCTTTAAATATCTGAACAACTTGCCAACTATTACGACCTGCGAAATCTTGGCACACTCTGATTTGGTCAGTGAGAGAGGATTCTGACTGCATTTCTGAACTGTATCTGGCGTATATGGCTACTTTTATCATTGATCCTCACTTACAGGGTTTCATTTTGTTTGCCGAAAGGTTGAGAGCCGTTGTCGACCAAATGTTTATAGTCATGCGTGGAGGCATCTTGACCTAGCTTGTATGCTATTGCCATCATTCTTGCTTTGATTGACGCAAGTCTATTTGAATGTTTAGACCAAGTATGAATCATATCCCCTGAATCAGTCAATGCTTTGTCTCCTTAATCTGTTTTTATCCCACGGAAATATAGGTGGGAACGTATCGTATTTATATTTTTAACCCTCTGTAACTCAGTTCTGAAAAGGGTTTCCCTATATCTTTAGTATACAAGCCATAGTAGTAATTATGCAAACTTACGCGTTGTTGCTGTGCATCAAACTCAGTTATTTTAAAGGCTTATATAGGTTTATAACCTTCAATATATTGCCAGATACCTAATTGATATTGGGGGTATTGGGATAGTTTTTTAGGGGTTTTTTCTGTTATGACCCGTAATTTTCTAGAACCAAAAGAAGTTTTTATCTGAACGGTATCAAGGGGAGGGTGATATGAATTGGGTAAATATAACCCTGCCATTTCTTTTCGTGTGTAGTAAGGAAATTTGTTGAATCTAGCGGGGTTGAGGTTTTTGCCTGAGATGAAAACAATTTGTTCGTTCTCAGGCATGGCCAAAACTTCATCAGGTGTCATAAGTTTTCGTGCTTGTTTGGTTTTAGTTTGGGCGGCTTGATCGAAATGCTTGTAATCATACATTGCGCCCAACGGGTCATTACCCAGCAATATCTTTTGCGCGGCTTGCCATTTTGCGCGTTTGGCTGTTTCTTGGCGAAGGGTATCGGAATATTCCAAGGTTTCAGTGCCAAGCATATCAGAAACCATTTGCGCTGTTTGTAAATCCCTTACACCAAAAAATTGACGCAGTTGGGCGCTGCCAATAAAGCCTTGCAATGCAGGGCCACCAAAATTACGTACGATCTGACCAATATCCTGAAAGATTGCCCATGCCCGAATACCTGCCCCTCTGCCAAAGGTAAAAGCCTTAAGCAAAGCTTCAAAGCGACCCATCTGTCCCGCCTCATCAATGATTAGCGTAATGCGGGGGCTATTGGGCGCACGGCTCTTGTAGAGCATAGTCACTGTGAAGAAAGTTCGGATGATGGGAGACCAGATGCCGAGATATTCGGCGGGAGAGTTTATAAATACTTTGCAGGTGCGCTCAGGATTGCAAAGGTCATTTAGTGAAAAGTCAGGGTTTTCTAAGGAAGCTAAAAGTACAGGGTCATCTAAAAAAGATAGGCTGCCATATATCTCCCCAATAATGCTACCGAACTCTTTAGGGCTGTCTTGTTGTTTGGCGAGTATTTCACCAGCAGTTCGGCGTACATTTTCGAATTTGGAATCCAACATGAATTCCAGATGTGCGCTCCATTTGATGATATTGGCTTCAATCATATTGATCAGGTGGTAGAGGGATGGAAAGCTAACCTTCCCGTAACGCTCAATGAGAGATAGCATAAGGTCACTGAGCCAGCCTCTGGCTCGCATTTCAAAATAATTCTCACCCGAACTGCCCGTTAAGGTGATCAAGCCTTCAGCGATAAATTTACAATCAGCATGCAAATGAACACTATCCATCTTTAATATATCAAGGGGATTGCAGCTATGTTGAGGCAGATTTAGCAAACCCATAGGGTTCCATGAATAGACGTATTCACCATGCTTAACATGAATGTGAGCTGAGATGCAGTTTAGCTCGGCGCGAGGATCATGAATCAACATTGGTTGATTTGGGGAATCGCACATGACGTAGGCAAGCAGGTCTCGTAATTTTCCAGAGCCTGCCCCGCCGAAGGTTAATAACGGTGCGTCACCTTCTAAATGAAGAGGGATATTGTTTATGTAACCAATAAACAGACCTTTGCCATCCATAAGGCCTGCGGCGCGAATGGCGTCAATATCAGCCCATGAGGCGCTGCCATATCTATTTACTTCGTTAAAGGGGTAAGACATTAGGTTTCTTTATGGCAAAAAAGAAGGGGCCGAAGCCCCTGTCTTAGTTGAGTGAATAGGGTC
>JAGLJX010000050.1 GCA_023142175.1 Emcibacter sp. | reverse complement strand
TTGCCATTCCGCAGATCAGTGTCCTTGAGCTGGTTCGGGCCTCTGACGATTCTGAGCATAGTATCGAACATATTAATGATACGCCGGTATTGAGGTTGCGGGATCGTCTCCTGCCGCTGGTTCGTCTGGATGAAATTCTCGACATGCCTCCTCTTGAAAAAGTTGAGGAGGAAACATTTACCAGACACAAGGGTGATTATATCATCATTACTCAGGTAGGTTCTTTCACCTTCGGTATCGTTGTTGATCAGGTGTTTGACACTGAAGAAATTGTGGTCAAGCCGGTGGCACCCATTCTGAGAAATCTACAGACCTTTGCGGGTAATACTATTCTTGGTGATGGCAAGGTCATTATGATCCTCGATCCAAATGGTATCGCCAGTCAAATCAGCGACAGTATCAGTGATTCATCTGGTTTTGGTGGCGAAGAAGAAGAAAAAGTTAAAGTGGAAGAAGATCGCGAGGCAGTTCTATTGTTCCGTGCCGGTGAAAATAATCGCCGGGCAGTTCCGCTGACACTTGTAGCCCGACTGGAAGAAATTGAAGTTGCGTCTATTGAAATTTCAGATGGACGGCCTGTGGTTCAGTATCGTGGACAGTTAATGCCTCTGGTGAAACTGGATGATACATATGAAATGCAGGCGGAGGGTCGTCAGCCGATCCTTGTTTTCGCCGATGGTGACAGGTCCATGGGAATTATTGTGGACGAGATTATTGATATCCTTGAAGACGACATCAATATTGAGCTTTCTTCAGCAGTTGACGGTCAGGTGGGAACCGCTGTTATCAGTGGTCAGGCCACAGAAATGATTGATGTGGCTTATTATATTGAGAAGGCTTTTGGGACATTTGGATCATCGAGCACGTCCGGTCATACGGGAATAGATGTGAAATCCCATGTATTGCTCATAGATGACAGTAAATTCTTCCTCAATATGATCAAACCAATACTGTCAGCCGCGGGATATAAAATTACCGCTGTGGATAGTGGGGCTGCTGCATTGGCGCTTCGTGAAAAAGGCGAGGATTACAATATTATTATCAGTGATATTGAGATGCCGGATATGGATGGCTTTAGCTTTGCTGAAGAAGTCCGTGAGGGTGGAATATGGCAGAAAACACCAATGATCGCACTGTCTTCTCATCATACGGAGAAGGATTTTGCACGGGGTCGTGCGGTTGGTTTTGACGATTATGTCGTTAAGCTGGACCGGGATGCCCTGATGACAACCATCATTGAACAGATTGCTAAAAAACAGAACGCAGCATAAGTATATTTAGAGAAAGTGTAATATTATGGAAAATGAAAGCAGAGATTATGTGACCATAAGGCTTGCGGGCCAGATGTGTGGGATTCCGGTGTTGGAGGTACATGATGTTTTATCCGAACAGAGCATCACGGCTGTTCCTTTGTCCCCACCTGCTGTCGCGGGTGTTTTGAACTTGCGCGGTCGCATTGTAACGTCCATAGATTTGAGAAAAAGGCTTGGATTGGGTGAGCAGGAAGAAGATGGCGACAACATGAGTATAGTTGTTGAATATCAGGGCGAACCCTATAGTCTTTTGATAGATTCTGTCGGGGATGTTATGTCTTTTCCAGAAGAAGCATTTGAACGCAATCCGGTAACATTGGACACTTGTTGGCAAGATGTTTCTGCGGGTATTTTTCGTCTAAAAGGTGAGTTGATGGTTGTTCTTGATGTGGAAAAATTACTTAACTTTGATATGGAGCAAGCTACGGCTGCTTAACGCGTAATTTTTATGCTATATAAAAGCCTAAATAGTAATATACATGTTATAAGGCTAATTTTAGACTGGAGAATAATAATATGAAATCCTGCCTAGTCGTAGATGATTCAAAAGTGATCAGGAAAGTGGCACGCCGCATCCTTGAAGAACTGGATTATGATGTTCGTGAGGCCGTAGACGGTCAAGATGCATTAGATGCATGTCTGGATATATTACCGGACGTGGTCCTGCTGGACTGGAATATGCCTGTCATGAATGGTCTGGATTTTCTGAAAGCACTGAGAGCCTCCGAAGGTGGAGGGGAGCCTGTTGTAGTGTTTTGCACTACGGAAAATGATATGAGTCATATCAGCGCAGCAATATCTGCGGGTGCAGACGAATATATAATGAAACCATTTGATCGTGAAATTATTGAATCCAAGTTTTCTCAGGTGGGACTACTCTAAATGAATTCAGATTCTCTAATAAGTAAAGGTGGTATAGGGCAGGTGGCGAGAAGTGGTCAATATAGGGTGATGGTCGTTGACGATTCAGCCGTAATAAGGGGGATGATGTCCAGATGGCTCGAAGAAGACCCCGCTATTAAGGTAGTTGGAACCGCTGGTAATGGGGCTATGGCCCTGACGAGTATGGTAAGGTTAGATCCGGAAATTATTATACTTGATATTGAAATGCCGATCATGGACGGGTTGACGGCCCTGCCGGAAATTTTTAAAATTAACCCAAAAGTTAAAGTCATTATGGCATCTACATTGACGAACCGTAATGCCGAAATTAGCATGAAGGCTTTGTCTCTGGGGGCGTGTGATTATGTTTCCAAACCGACAAGTACGCGCGAAATTGCATCGTCACAGAGCTTTCAGGACGAAATTGTCAGTAAGGTCATCAGTATAGCATCGGCCAGCCGCCTGAGAAATTCTGGTGAAGTTTTTAAAGGTAAAGCCAGCCTTGTTGATAAACAGTTCACAGATGTACAGAATGTCAAAGGAAGAATAGAAAAACGAAAATTTTCAAGAGGAAAATCTTCTGTTTTGGCCATCGGCAGTTCCACGGGCGGGCCACAGGCTTTACATAAGGTTCTCAATGATTTGGGTCCCATAAATATTCCTGTCCTGATTACCCAGCATATGCCGGCAACTTTTACAAAAATTTTGGCGGAACACCTGACTTTTACAACTAAATTTGATTGTAAAGAGGCAGAAGAAGGCGACAGACTGGAAAATGGCAGGGCTTATCTGGCTCCTGGGGGCTATCATATGACTGTGGTTGAAAGGCCTGGTGGGAAATATATCTCTCTTAACCAGAATCCGCCGGAGAATTATTGCCGCCCCTCTGTTGAACCCATGTTACGGAGCCTTGTTGACTTATATGGAAGTGAAGTATTTGCTGTCATATTAACGGGTATGGGCCATGATGGCCTTGATGCAAGTAGGAAATTAGTTGAAGCGGGTGGTAAGTTGATTGCACAGGATGAAAAGACGAGTGTTGTTTGGGGAATGCCGGGTGCGGTATCCAATGCTGGCCTTTGCAATGGTGTATACCCACTGGACCAGATTGGTTCAAAGATTAAAGAAAAATTGATGGGAGTTGCGTAATGAGGAAAGAAGATTTTGAGCTTCTCAGCAAGATTTTGAAAGAGAGGTCCGGATTGGTGCTGTCAGAAGAAAAAGTGTATCTTCTGGAAAGTCGCCTTACGCCCATAGCTCGTAAAAAGGGCATGGAGACTCTGGATGATCTTATTAATGAAATCAGGTTGCGGCGTAAAGAAGATTTGCTTCGGGAAATAACCGATGCCATGACCACAAATGAATCTTTCTTCTTTCGGGATAATACCCCGTTTGACCTGTTCAAAGATGAGGTTATGCCCGCTCTGCTACAAAACCGGTCATCAACCAAGAAAATCCGCATTTGGTGTGCAGCGGCCTCAACAGGGCAGGAACCCTATTCTTTAGCCATTATCTTAAAGGAAATGGAAGCAAAGTTGCGTGGCTGGAACATAGAAATAATTGGAACTGACTTGACCCAGGATGTTCTGGATAAGGCCAAGGCTGGAATTTATTCGCAGTTTGAAGTGCAAAGAGGGCTGCCTATCAAATTATTGATGAAATATTTCACCCAGGCAGGTGAGATGTGGCAAATTTCGGAAGAGATCCGGAAAATGGTTAGCTACAGACCGTTTAATTTGCTGGATAGTTATAATTCTATGGGAAAATTTGATGTGGTTTTTTGCCGTAATGTTCTGATTTATTTTGAACAGGCTACAAAGGGCGAAGTTTTGGACCGCATACGGGGGCAAATTGCTGAAGATGGGAATCTGTTCCTCGGTGCAGCAGAAACCGTTCTTGGGTTAACAGAAAAATTCAAGCCAATACCGGGCAAACGCGGTATGTATCGTACGACGGATTTTGCAGCACAGGATCTCAAAGTGGGGTAGATTCTAAAACCGGACAAGTAAAAAACCACTCCCTGAACAGGTGAGTGGCTTTTTTTGGAAAATTGCCGATATTTAAGCGACGGCAGCATCATCTTTCGTTTCCGGGTCACGCAACACATAGCCACGGCCCCAGACGGTTTCTATGTAATTTTCACCACAGATTGCCATCAGCTTTTTGCGTAATTTGCAGATGAATACATCAATTATCTTAAGTTCTGGCTCATCCATGCCACCATAAAGGTGGTTTAGAAACATTTCTTTAGTCAAAGTGGTGCTTTTCCGCAAAGAGAGCAGCTCCAGCATGGCATATTCCTTGCCGGTCAGATGCACTCTCTGATTATTCACATCCACTGTTTTTGTATCAAGGTTAATCGCCAATTTTCCGGTGCGGATAATGGATTCCGCATGGCCTTTTGACCGGCGGATGATGGCTTGTATCCGGGCGACCAGTTCTTCCTTGTAAAAAGGTTTCGTCAGATAGTCATCGGCGCCATATCCAAGTCCCTTAACCTTATTTTCCAATTCGCCCATACCGGACAGAATAAGGATTGGAGTGGTGACTTTTGACAGACGTAATTTTTTCAGCACATCATATCCATGCATATCCGGCAGGTTAAGATCAAGCAAGATAATGTCATAATCATATAACTTGCCTAAACCTATGCCTTCTTCGCCAAGATCTGTGCAGTAAATATTAAAGCCTTCTGCGGTGAGCATCAATTCGATGCTTTTAGATGTGGAAGGATCATCTTCTATAAGTAGGACACGCATTTTTAACCTCTTGCTTTTCTTAATTATTTAACGGTAGTTTTTTATAATTAACCACTTTCTGTTAACTATTATTAATACTATTGGTTAATAAAAAGTAAATAAAGAGGTAATATAGAGGAGTTTTACAACTAAAGTTAAGAACTCTGCTGAATTATATTTTAAAAATACTCTATAACTTATTGAAATTTATAGAAATTAATGATTATTACCTAAATTTTAAATTAACAATAAATTAGAGAAAAAATATAATCACTTCTATGAATTTTTTCTGTAATGAGGGCAGTTTATAGCGTAATATGGCTCAGAAGATTAACATGAGTCGAAGTGAGGCATAGTGTACACCTTAAAGGCGGAAATTGAAAGAATGCATGGCTGGCGTTTTTATGGCCGGGTTGTTGGTATTCAGGGGCTTTTGGTTGAAGTCGCCGGGGCTCAGCAATCGTTAAGCATTGGTTCGCGCGTTAACATTTTATCCCGTCAGGATAAAATAATTCCCTGCGAAGTGGTTGGTTTTAAGGCTGACCGCGCCCTGCTTATGCCCTACTCCATGCTGGAGGGGGTTGGCGTTGGCTGTCAGGCGTATGTAGAGGGTGAAACCCCCGTGGTTCATCCTTCATCGGGGTGGCTGGGTCGTGTGGTTAACGCCATGGGAGAACCTATTGATGGTAAAGGACCGATAAAAGCCGGGGGCGAAGCCTATCCTGTTCGCGCCCAACCGCCTGCGGCTCACTTGCGGCAGCGAGTTGGGGGCAAGATTGATCTGGGCGTACGTTCGCTGAATACCTTTGTTACCTGTTGCAAAGGGCAGAGAATGGGCATCTTTGCCGGTTCCGGAGTTGGGAAGTCTATTCTTTTGTCCATGTTTGCCCGTTATGCGCGGTCTGATGTATCGGTTATTGGGCTGATCGGGGAGCGGGGCCGGGAGGTTCAGGAATTTATTGAGGATGATCTGGGGGAAGAGGGACTTGCCCGCAGTGTCGTTGTGGTGGCGACCTCAGACGAAACCGCGCTCATGCGGCGACAGGCTGCCTATCTTACCCTGACGGTCAGTGAATATTTCCGCGATAAGGGCAATGATGTCCTGTGCCTTATGGATAGCGTAACCCGTTTTGCCATGGCGCAAAGGGAAATTGGCCTTGCCGGTGGTGAGCCGCCGGCCAGCAAAGGCTATACGCCGACTGTATTTTCTGAACTGCCCAGATTGTTGGAACGAGCAGGGCCGGGCATGGGGAAAGGGTCGATTACCGGGTTATTTACGGTTCTGGTGGAGGGGGATGACCATAATGAACCTATTTCCGATGCGGTTCGGGGCATATTGGATGGTCATATTATGTTAGACCGCGCCATAGCTGAAAGAGGTAGATTTCCGGCGATTAATGTGTTGCGTTCCATCTCCCGTACCATGCCCGGGTGCAATAATAAGGTACAAAATGATCTTTTGGTTACCACTCGTAAATACTTATCTGACTATAATGATATGGAAGAAATGATTCGTCTCGGCGCCTATCGACCAGGTGCTAATCAGGAAGTAGACGATGCCATTCATTTTCATCCTGCGCTAGAAGAATTCTTGGCGCAGAAAAAGGACGAACGCAGTACGCTGGAAGAAGGCTATGCACAGCTGACGGAGATACTGCAAAATAGTTCCGCGGGCGAAGACCCGAATATAAATAATAATTAGAATACTAAGGAATTTTTTTGTAATGAGTCGTAGAGGCATGACAGGAATGATCCGATTGCACAAGTGGCAACTGGATGAAAAGCGCCGCAATATGGTTGATCTTGAAAAGATGAAGGAGGATCTCCTTCAGAATTTGGTCGACTTGCAGGAAGAACTGATTGCGGAGCAGAAAAAAGTTTCCGAAGCCTCCGTTGTTAATATCGGTTATGCGGCCTATGCCCAGCAGGTAATGGCGCGCCGGGTAAATATCGTCAATTCCATGGTGGAAATTGATGTTTCCATAGATGATATGAAAGAACAGGTAGCGGAAGCCTTTAAGGAACTGAAAAAATACGAAGTAGTAGAGCAACGGGAACGGGAGCGGGAATTAACCGAGCGTAACCGCCGCCAGCAAAGCGAGTTGGATGAGCTAGCCATCAATATGCACCGCCGCCGTCAGAAACTGGGTTAGGTAGCCAACTCAACTTCCGGAGAGAATAAAATAAAACCATTGATGTTAAAATTATTTTTGGTCTGTGTTTTTTGCTCTTACACATCCTTATCACTTGCCATCGCCCAAGATGGCAGTTTTTCGATTAATTCTGATATTTTACAAGAGAGCAGACAAATAATTGTTCATTTGCCGGAGCAATATGATCCTAAGAAAGCAGGCGGCTATGGCGTAATATATATGCTGGACGGGGGAAATGATGACAGGCTAACTGCACTGACCGCCCGAAAATATTATAATTCTAATCTGATGCCGGAAGTTATTGTTGTCGCAACCCGGCATAAACAACGCGGCTATGACTTTACCCCGCCCTATAAAACTGTGGATAGGATGACACCTGGTACTCATGGTAATGGTGCAAATTTCCTGAAGTTTATCGAGAATGAGCTTATTTCGGAAATAAATGAAAAATATAATACCAGTGATCACAGGGTTTTCATGGGTCATTCGTGGGGCGGTTTTTTTGTTGCCTATGTCCTAAGTCAGTCACCAGATTTGTTTGATGCTTTTTTTCTCTATAGCCCGGCATTGGGTTCTGATACCGACAGATTGTTTCTGGACTTAAAGACAACGTTCAAAAAAGATGTAAAATTCCCCCGTTTCGTTTACGTAAGCGTCGGCACAGAAGAACAAGAGGGTTTCAAAAAATCATACCGCAGCCTGACATTGTTATTTCAAGAATATATGCCGGACAGCATAAAACTATATTTCGAGACAACGATAAATGCCGGACATATGGAAAACCCTGAAGTTTCTATTCCGAAAGCCCTGAAGTATTATTTTAATTATTTAAAATAAGGGCGGCAGACGTTTTAGCAAGGCATCATCTTGCCAACCCGGCTGGCGGTCTTCTATGGTGATCAGCACATTCTGGCCAAATTTATTTTCTTCATGGCTAAAATTCACTTCGATCCATTTAGGAACAACCTGATCCATGACATCCTCCAGAATATCATGGGCCATTATTTCCGCTTTCTTGTCATTATGGGTCAAAACTTGTTCCAGATATCCTACCAGCCCTTCATGGTTCAACAAAAGTTTGTCGGGAACATAACGTAACCCAAACGAGAAAGATTGATTTTTCAGGGTGATTTCCTGAGTGATTGAGACCGTATATGTCTTGTTCCGGTAGGGGTTCGGAAATGAGGTCAGAGCCTCTTTGGAAGAAATAGTCATAAAGTAACACTCTTATTTTATGGCCCGGACATATGGACTTTCCGGTTTATTATATTCTGGACTGAGATTTCAGTCCGGTCATTGTCCCTAAATTGCAGGTCGCCGGTATAGCCGCTGATCTCAAGGGCTGTGGTAAACATTTGGGTCATTCTTTGTTTCATTTCAAATGCCAGAATGATTTTTGACCGAATGATGATATTGAGTTTTTTCGCCTTTAGCAAACCATCTATCTGTATTTGGCCAAACTGGCTTAGGTCTAATTCCACGATGAAGCGGGTGGCGGCGTTTTTATTATTATCTTCATCACTATTAGTATTATTTCCCCCCTCATGGTCGTCATCCTGAACCTGCCGTGTCAGAATGGGGATCGCGTGAACCTCACTACCCACTTGTAGCGGTATCAGGGCCGGCCGCCATTCATTAGGCGGGGTTTCTGCCCCCAGTCTGAAAATACGTTGCATATCATTATTTAGCATGGTGAGTAATTTTCCATGACCCAATTTTTCCAACTGCTGTGTTACCACGGAGCCGAGCCAGATTTTTGCTGGATTTTTGGCCCCCATTGCCGCGAGGAAAAACAACATGGTTGATGTCATCTGGCCGGGGCTTTGTACACCGGGTAATCTGTTATTCAGGGTTGCAGCACTACTATCCGCTGCGGGAATTACAGATAAAATCTGGCTCAGGGATTGCCAGCCCTGGGTAAGTTTTTCCAAGGGCTGTGGCGCAAGCTCCAATGGGGGTGATGCGGGAAGGTCGGGTCGGGTTACCAGCGATGTGGGTGTCCAGCCTGAGGTTTGATTTTCCGGCGCAGGCTTGGCCCGCAGGCTGCGCGCACTCGCATCGGCAGCCGGTTTTACATCAGTTTTCTGTTCTGGGTGCGCCGCTTCTTTCACGGCCCTGTGGGCTCGTACCGGTATATCTGATTTTGGCAGGGAAAAGTTAATCACGGTTCCCGGCTTAAGCTCGACTGGGCTTTGGAATTTGATTACAGAAACAGGTGTGGCAACATAGAGCGTCTTGTCTGCGCCCGCCCGGTTGGGCTGGGTGAAAGACGATGGATTATATCGGCTGGCATATTGGCGGTTGACCGGGGGCGGCGCATTTGCAGATATATTTTTATCGGAATTTTTAATAATATCTTGTCCGGGCGCGATAACAATACCTGAAAGCTCAGCCTTGGGGCTGGTCGCAGTTGACGGCTTCTGAGGGCTGAAAGCCGCGCGTGCGTTAATTGGCGATTGCGCCACAGCGGCCATATTTTTGGCGGCCTCAACTGGTATTGATGGTGATTGAGGGGGCGTTTTGGACGTTATCACCGTGGCGGCGGGTGAGTTGGTTTGGGCATTTGACTTTGCCTGCAGCTCTGCCTCTGCTTGCGGGCGCGTGTCCGGAATAGCTATAGAATGAATACGCAGGGTAAAATTGCTGCCCGCTTTAAGATTATCCAGAGGCGTGGTGGCGGCAAGATGCTTGCGGACAATTTCAGGAAGATCCACAGCTACCTTGGGGATGTTCTTGATCACGGTCGAAAATATATCTTTATGCAGGAGCTTTTCAACATCTATTGTCAAAGGGTCTGTTTTAACCTTTGATGCTCCGGTTAATGATGTCTGCGGTGTTTGCGTTGCAACTTTCGTGGCCTGCTCCTGAGCAAGCAGGGCATTTCCCGCTATGGAAGACCGAATGATGGCCGGGCGGTCATGTTGGGGGACTGCCCTTTCATACAGGGTATAATTAGTCGTCGCAGGCAGGGGAAGTTCATTCATCTTGGTGGTGCTTTCCCGGGCGATATGTTCCGCCCGGTAAAGGTCAGATGCCTGATAGGATAATTTCTGTTTATCAGGAGGCTGATGGCTCTGATCATCGGTTGACCTGACCGTTGGCGGTGCGCTGCCAAGTCCGGTAAGCTCCAGTGTAACCGGAATTGATATTTGCGGCGGATTGATATTTGCAGCGGTTGGATCACGGTAAATAAGTCGGGCTTCAATCTCCCGTTCTACCTTTAATATCCTTATTTCCAATGTGGCATCTTGGGGGATTTTATCAATATCCGGCTGGTGAGCTATGTCAAACTTAACCACATAAGTGCCGGTATCAGAGACAATTGACGGGCGGTTCTGCCCATCTATTCCCTGATAATTTGCGGTTATGCTAATTCCAGCCTCAAGATTTGACAGGCTTGTGGAAATGGTAACCGCAGTTTCGTGGGTCGCCGGCTGTTCTTTGGTTTCGTGGTTTTTTTTGGGGGTTGTGGTTTTTTTATCGCTTGATTGCTGCTGGGTGGAGCTATCATCGGATGTGGTCGCCGCACGGGTTACCCGCGTGGCAGCTTCGCCTGCTTGAAGGGGGATATTTGAGGGGCCATCAATTTCACTCATAGCCCATGTTACACCTTTTTAGTGATTTCCACCATATCTTCGCCAGCAATAGATTTAGGGTGGCGTAGCATAAGTGGTTTTTGATGGCGAATGGCATCAACCACATGTTTGTCACGCCGCACCGAGCCCAGATAATCTGGTATAAAACCCAGAAAATTTGCGCATACTTTTTTAAGAGTCTCGTAAACCTTCTTTCCCTCGTGACGGTCTTCGACCATATTAATCAGAATACCAAGATTTACTTTCGGGTTACGCAAATGGTTCATTTTAATGAAGGCATAGGCATCGGTCAGGGATGTGGGGTCAGCCGTTACCACCACAACAATCCGATCAGCTGTATCGCAAAGTGTCATGACAGAAGTTTCTACCCCAGCGCCCAGATCCATTACCGTCAGGTCATAACTTTGCGATAATTTCTTCAGATCCTTATTCAGGGTCATAAGTGTTTCTTTTTTCAGAGAGGCCAATGTGCCGGAACCGGACTGGCCGGAAATAATGTCAAAGCCACCTTGGCCGGCCTCAAAGCGGGTGACGGCCTGATCCAGAGTGATGGCCCCGGATAAAACCTGCCCAAGATCAACTTCTGGAATAAGGCCCAACTGAATATCCACATTGGCAAGCCCCAAATCACCATCAAATAGCAAGACACGCTTGCCTTGACCAGCGAACAGGTGGCAGAGTGTGGTTGATACCCATGTTTTACCAACACCACCCTTGCCCGAAGCAATGGTGATAATTCTTGAGGAAGCAGCGTTAGGGGGTGTCATTATATTCACCTTCTTCATGTGGTTCATTTTCTGGGGGCACAAAAATTTTCCGGCCGGGAACATGGGTCATCAGGCGGGCGAGGCTCATAGCGTCGATCCGTTCGATTCCTTTGTCAAGGTAAGGGGTAATGCCTACTCCGGCAAAGGCAAGGTCCATAGAGGCGGCGGTGGCCAACAGGCTTCCGTAACGGCGGGCAACATCAAGGCGGGTTGCGATAAATCGTCTGACGCCAAGGTTCATGTAGGTTTCCGCAATTTCCTGAGCTTCTGTGCTGTCGCAGCCAGCGGCGATTACCAATAGGGGTTCCACATCATAGGCCTGAATGAAGGCGTGCAGTTCGGACATTTCACCGCGATCAAAGGGGTTATATCCCATGGTGTCAATGATGACCAATTCGTCGGGTTGCCTATTGATTTCAATGGCGGCGGCCAACAGGCCCGGCTCAGGGGCCTCAATCACCGTTGTTTTCAGGATTTCAGCGTAACCTTCCAACTGGGCCGTGCCGCCCGTGCGGATCGTATCGGTATTGATCAGGCGAACCGTTCGGCCCGACAGTACCGCCTGACTGGAAAATTTGGCTGCGGTGACGGTTTTTCCAACACCGGGTGGCCCCACCAGCATGATAGGCCGGTTTTGATAGTCGTTATTGATGGGGCTGAAATGAAACATAATATCGAGAGCTTTGGCGAGGGCATTTATTTTTTTGTCTTCATCGAAGGAGGCCACTGTTTCCAATATGCGCTGCATCATGGCTTTCTCGATCCCGTGGTGGGCTAGGAAATATGACAGGCTTATGGATTCAGAATAATTATCCCGTTCCAACTCTTTCAGTGACTTTTGTACTGCTGCGGCCTTTGGTTTCGGTTTTGGCGCCTTACGGGGGGATATTTTAGCCATGGGGATTTCTATGGCCGCCGTGATTTTGACCTTGCCATTTTCTTCCTCATTATTAAGGATAATAGCGTCGTCGCCCAAGGATTCCCTAACCTTCGCGAGGGCAGCCTTCATATTATCAGCCGTGAATATCTTTAACCGCATAGCTAATTTTGCCCTTAGATCTGACCTAGTGTTCTGATTTTGACTTTTGGATGAACTTCATTCTGTGACATTACCACAGTCGCAGGCCGGAACCGTTCAATTATTGAACGCACATATGGGCGGATCATGGGACTGGTCAATAATATTGGTAGTTCCCCGGCGTGAGCCTGATCTTCGAAAGTCATGCGCACAAGTCCGATGAATTCCTGCAATTGGCTTGGCGGCATGGCCAACTGTTTTTCTTCACCGCCACCCACCAGAGCTTCCATGAAGGCCTGCTCCCATTCCGGTGACAGGTTAATTAGCGGGATAACACCTTCTGGATCGGCATTTTCATAGCTGATCTGTCGGGCAAGGCGGGTTCTGGCATGTTCGGTGATCATGACGATATTCTGGGTATAGCCGCAGGCCTCCGCAACCCCTTCCAATATGGTGGGTAGATCGCGGATGGAGACCCGCTCGCCGAGCAGATTTTGCAGAACCCTTTGCACACCGCTCTGGGTGATCAGGGTGGGCACAAGGTCGGCAACCAGTTTCTGATGCTCTGTGGCAAGATCATCAAGCAGTTTCCGTACCTCGGCATAGGATAACAGCTCCGGCATATTATCCTTGATGACCTCTGTGATATGGGTGGTGATAACGGTGGCAGCATCAACAACTGTATAGCCCCGGAAAGAAGCCTCTTCCTTCATGCTTTTTTCAATCCATTTGGCGGGCAACTGAAAGGCGGGTTCCAGCGTATCTTCACCGGGCAGGGCAACTGGTTCGCCGCGTGGGTCCATAACCAGCAGCATATTAGGGCGAATGTCGCCATTTCCGGCATCGGTTTCCTTTAGCCGGATGACATAGTTGTTGGCCTGTAATTGCATATTGTCCAATATGCGCACCGATGGCATGACAAACCCCATATCCGTCGCCAGCTGGCGGCGCAGTGCCCTTATCTGATCGGTTAAGCGGATGCCGGTATCATCATTAATCAGAGGCAGCAGGCCGTAACCTAACTCAAGGCGAATAGGGTCAATGGTCAGGGCCGTGGTGATGGGCTCTTCCACATGCTCTACCTTCTGTTCTTCTTCCTCTACGGCCTGTAGCTTGGCCTCTGCGCGTTCTTCCTGCTGTCGGGAGAGGGCCACAGTGGCTATTCCCAGCAAGGCCGCGAGAATGGCAAAAGGAAAGAAAGGTATTCCGGGCAGGAGGGACAGGCAGATCAACATGGATGCACTGACCCCAAGGGCGCGGGGATAATTGCCGAATTGTTTGAACAGGGCTTGGTCTGTGCGGCCTGTTAATCCGGCCTTGGTGACCAGTAGACCCGCAGCAGTGGAGACAATCAGGGCCGGAATCTGGCTGACTAGTCCGTCACCCACGGTGAGCAGAGTATAGGTATTGGCCGCTTCGCCAAAAGACATGCCATTTTGGGCAACCCCGATGATCATGCCGGCGATAATATTAATGAAGGTAATCAAAAGACCCGCAATGGCATCGCCGCGAACATATTTGGCGGCTCCGTCCATGGAACCGAAGAAAGTACTTTCATCTTCCAGGTTTTTCCGGCGGGTTCTGGCGGCATCTTCGTCAATAAGGCCGGAGGAAAGATCGGCATCAATGGCCATTTGCTTGCCGGGCATGGCGTCCAGAGAGAATCTGGCGGCGACTTCGGCGATCCTGCCGGAGCCTTTGGTGATTACCATGAAATTTACGATCAGCAGGATGGAAAATACAATAATACCGATGACAAAATTGCCGCCCATGACAAAATTACCAAAAGCCTCAATCACATGTCCGGCGGCCGCGGACCCGGTATGCCCTTCGGACAATATCAGTCGGGTTGAGGCCACATTGAGGGCCAGCCTGAGCATGGTCGTTAGCAATAGAACTGCCGGGAAAGTATTGAATTCCAGAGGTGTCTGAATAAACAGGACGGTCATCAGAACCGTAACCGCGAAAGTGAAGGAAATGGCCAGTGCGACATCCAGCAACCACGGCGGCATAGGCAGGAACAGAATAACCAGTATGAGCACAACACCAATGGCCATGATGATATCGGACCGCTGGGCTAACTGTCCCATAATTCCTATATTGCCGGAGGGGCTATTGGTGGCCGTGTCACTCATAAGCTGTGATTACTTCTTATCTTGTTTAAAGTCATAAATTGGGCACTGCTGGCGTTCCTGGCCCCGGAACATTAACGCCGTCAGACATATATATATTAAGTTTGTTGCGCAATGTTCTTATGGAAATGCCCAGAATATTGGCCGCATGAGTACGATTACCCAGACAATGTTTCAGGGTATCAATAATCAGATCTTTTTCCACATCGGCTACGGTTCGCCCGATCAGAGAAGCGGCGGCAAGCGGTTCCGTCCCTTCCGGGGTGTGCATATCATCAAGTGAAGCGCCGGATTGGATTTCGATGTGAGGTTTGCCATCTGGCAATACAATATCAGAGGCGTTAATATCTGTACCAACCACCAGCAAAATTGCCCTGTGAATAGTATTTTCAAGTTCACGCACATTGCCGGGCCAATTATGATTGATCAACACCTTCATGGCACTGTCGGTTATTTTTTTATGGGGCAAGGCATTAAATTCGGCATATTTGATGGCAAAATGTTTACAGAGCGCCCGGATGTCTTCGGGACGATCTTTCAGCGGTGGAATATTTAGGTTAACCACATTTAATCGGAACAGAAGATCTTCGCGGAAATTTCCGTTTTTTACTTCTTCCTGCAAATCTCTGTTGGTGGTGGCTATGATCCGGATGTCAATCTTGACTGCACTTGAGCCGCCGACGCGGTCAACTTCACGTTCCTGAATAACGCGCAGGAGCTTTGCCTGCAGGCGCACGTCCATTTCGCTGATTTCATCGAGCAACAATGTGCCACCGTTGGCTTCTTCAAATTTTCCGACCCGGCGGGCTATGGCGCCAGTGAAAGCGCCTTTCTCATGACCAAAAAGCTCGCTCTCCAGAAGATTTTCGGGAATGGCGGCACAGTTTATGGCGATAAAGGGTTTTGTGCGGCGGCGGCTTTTATTATGGACATGGCGGGCCATGACCTCTTTACCGGTTCCGCTATCGCCCGTGATCATGATGCTGGCTTCACTGCCGGCAATTTGATCGGCCAGCTTGACCACCTGCATCATATTGCGGTCACGATAGATAAATTCATGCTCATCAACGGAAATGGCGGTCAGGACGGCGGCAATCAGATCCGGGTCCGGGGGCAGGGGTATATATTCTTTGGCACCGGCGCGGATCGCGGCCACGGCCTCATCAGAATTTGAACCGACCCCGCAAGCAACCGCAGGTGTTGAGATATGCTCAGAAGATAATTGATCCAGCAGCCCCTTGATGTCGCATTTGACATCAATCATCAGCAGGTCCGCGCCTTTTGAGCGGATTAGCTTGAGGGCGGTACCTTCATCGGGGGCATGGATAACCTTGGCACCATTTCCCATCGCAATCTGGGATGCTGCCGAAAGCTGTCCGTCGAGTGAACCAACAATTATCAGTCGCATTGATCAATCCTTGAAATTTTAGTCATAATAATTGATCCGGTTAGTCTTCGGTAACATGGCGTTAAGCTGCATTTCAAGCCGGCGGGGGTTTTCCTTGCGTCCGATGGACAGCACCCCGGTCAGATAAAGTAAATTAAGGGTGGATTCATTATGGGAGTTTCGCTCTGCTTTGGTGGACAGGGGAATTAAAACCATATGGGCCAATATGGCACCATAGAATGTGGTCAACAGAGCCACCGCCATGGCGGGGCCGATGGTGCTGGGGTCGCTGAGGTTGCCTAGCATTTGTACTAGCCCGACCAATGTTCCAATCAAGCCCATGGCCGGTGCTACTTCCGCCGAACGGCGTAGCAGGTCAACGCTTTTTGACTGGATAGACGAGGTCGAATATATTTCCTGCTTCAGGATATTTTCTATTTCCTCTGAATTGGCACCATCCACGGTTAATTCCAGCCCCCTTTGCAGGAAGGGCTCATCCCCAAGGGATTTGCTAATATTCTCCAGAGCAACGATATTACCCGTGCGGGCTTTTTCGGCGATCTGGATCATAGTAACCCCAACTTCCTGTGGGTCATGAGGTGTATAGGACATCAGGCGCCACAGGGCGCCGGGGATCTGTGTGAGGTCTTTCAGTGAAAAACTAACGACAGTGATGGCCATTGTGCCGCCAAGCACAATCAAAACCGATTGCATATTTACAAAATCCATGGGTGATCCGCCGTAAAGCATGGCTGTAATGATCAGCCCAAAACCCACTAATATTCCAAGGAGTGTAATCACGTTTCTATTCCCCTGTTAATCGTTGCCTTTAATTATCTCAGTCATGGTTATGCCGAGTTTTTCTTCCAATAATACAACTTCACCACGGGCAACCAGCCGGTTGTTCACATAAATATCAATAGCCTCGCCCACCTTCCGGTCCAGTTCCACTACAGAACCTGAACCAAGCTTTAGCAACTGGTTTACCGATACATGGGTTATACCAAGCACGGCGGATACTTTTACCGGGACATCAAAGACGGCTTCAAGGTCACCACCTTCTCCACCTTCTCCACCTTCTCCATCGTTTCCGACAGTCTCCGTTGGTTGAACTTCTGTTTCAGCCGCATTATCGCCCTGATCTAATTCCTGCCAATCCATATCTTCTGTATCAGACATAATCTGTAAGCCTTTAGTAATTTAATGTCATAAGCCATTGTGAATGAGTATTCTTTCCAATAACTTATTATGTATTAACCATATTTACCCGTAAATTCAAAATTCTGAAAGCCCGAAAGCGAGTTTTATACTTCTTCTGGAGTTTCTCAGGTCGTTATAGTTTCCGATATTATACCTGCTTCCGGGTCAATTTGACTGGTTGCAGATGTGGTCGTCGTTTCTGGTGCATCTATAAAATGCTGAACGGTTTCTTTGATCGTATTAAGCAGATTGTCAAAATCCCGTTCCGCCCCGCCGTTGGCCCATTCAACCCGGCAATCAGTAATATGAGGCATTGATTCACTTATCAGGATAACCTGCCCCTGATAGCCGCTGTCACGCTTCATTTTATCTATTTTATCTTGCAGGCTGGGCAGGATGGCTTCATCTACCCGGATCACAAGACGCGGCTCTAAGGGGCTGTTCTTCAGACATTGGTTGAGCAAAAGCTCAATTTCCGCCAAGGGTGTTTTTTCAACCATTGCCGGGGCCAGCTTTTCAACCATAGAATAGGCAAGCTGTGCTGCTTCCTTATGCATTAGGGCAACCTGTTCATCCTGACGTGCGGTAAGATTTTGTGCAGCGGTCAGAACATTCTGGAGCAGGGCTTCACAATTTTGTTCCAGACTGCCTAAGGCTTCCGCACGGCCCGCCTCGACACCTTCTGCAAAGGCAGCTTCGCGCATTTCTTCGATCTTGCTCTGGCTTAAACTGCTGCCGGAATGATTTTCGAAATCATCATCAAATGTAAATTTAACTGCCGTCATAATAAGTAGAAATCCTGTTTCTAATAGATTAATTCATCGTCACTTTTTGAATCATTGAGTACAATTTCACCGCTGTCGGCCAGTTCCTTGGCGACGTTGACAATTTCCATCTGTGCCTCATCCACATCTTTCAGCCGCACCGGACCCATGGCTTCCATATCCTCTTTCAGGATTTTGGCGGCCCGCTCCGACATATTGCTAAAGAACATATCGCGGATTTTGTCAGAAGAACCTTTCATGGCCAGACCAAGGCGATCCTTGTCGATACCCCGAAGCAGGGTTTGGACGCCGGTGGCATCAAGATTCTGCAAATCTTCAAAGGTAAACATCAGTGCCCTGACTTTTTCCGCACTTTCCCGGTTTTTATCTTCCAGCGCGGTCAGAAATCTTGTTTCCGCTGCCCGGTCGAGATAATTGAAAATCTCGGCGATGGTTTCATGGCTATCCTTGCGGCTGGTTTTCGCCAGATTATTCATAAATTCAGTCCGCAACGTCTGTTCCACCTTGTCCAGAATATCTTTCTGAACCGGCTCCATACGCAGCATACGCTGTACCACTTCCATGGAAAATTCGTCCGGTAACACGCTCAGCACGGAGGCCGCATGTTCGGGCTTGATCTTCGAGAGGACTACAGAGACTGTTTGGGGATATTCATTCTTGAGGTAGGTGGCCAGCACCACCTCATTCACATTACCCAGTTTGTCCCACATGGTACGACCCGCAGGGCCACGAATTTCTTCCATGATCTGGCTAACCCGGTCACCATTGAGCATTTTGCCCAACAGTCGTTCCGTATTATCAAAATTACCCGTGAGGGAGCCAACAGAGGAGACATCATTGGCAAAATCAAGGAATAAATCCTCAATCACTTTTGAATCAACCGCGCCCAGAGACGACATGGCAAGGGATAATTCCTTGACCTCTTCATCATCCAGAAGGTTCCAGATTATTGTACCATTCTCATCACCCAGTGCGAGCATGAGGGCTGCGGCTTTGTCTGCACTTGACAGTTCTGACACGCGAGATATTTTTGCACTACTCATTTCATATTATCCGTATAACCAACCTCTGATGACCGCTGCGGATTCTTCCGGGTGTCGTTCAACTAGTTCCCCGACTTTCTTCAGAGCGGTGGCTTGTATTTTTCCCTCTACCGCCGCAACATCAATTGCGGAATCGATGGCACCGGGCTGTTGGGCTATTTGTCGGGACGTCAGGCTTCTTCCATGATCATCGACCAGAGCGACCTGCCCCTCATTTGCCGGCGGGGCCAGCGCCTGTTGCTCCCCCGGCGGTAATTGCCCCTGTTCCCCTCCTCCTAGTGCGGCTTGTTGTGGCACATAATTGGTTGGTGGTGACGTGAGAAGTTTAATCAAGGGCCGTAGCGCAAAGAAGATAACCAATATACCGATCAGCATCAGGCCACCAAGCTCTATGAAGCGCATAATGTCAGCTTTGTTGAAATCAAACAGGCTTTCTTCCGCAGCTTCTTCGCCGTAATCAATGGCGGCAAATTTCATATTGATGATCTGAACGCTATCACCACGGTCCTCATCAAAGCCTATTGTGGATTTGACCAGGTTTTCCAGATTTATCAGGTCTTCACTTGTGCGGGCCTGATAAACTGGCGGATTACCATCTCCGGCATTCTGATAAGTGCCATCAACTAACACGGCAACGGTTATTTTCTTGATGGTACCCGCTTCATGTATCTGAGTCCGTATGGTTTTGGAGTTTAGAAAATTTGTTGTGGTTTCTGTAGTTGTGTCGCTGGATTGATTTTTAATAGCCGGGTCTTCATTGGCTTCCTCTGTGGGTGGGGGTAAGTTATTATTGACGGAAACCGTTTTTTCCTCGGCATTTTCGCGGCTATTTTTGATTATTTCTTTACTGGACTCCGATAAAACTACCTGTGTTTCAGGGTCATATATTTCTGAATTACTAGTAATCCGGTTCAGGTCAAGCTCCGCACTGACCTCGGCTCGGACTTTACCAAGGCCAACGGTTTTTTCCAGCAGGGTTTCGATCTGTCCCCGCAGACGGTTTTCCATGGAGATTTTCTTTTCTTCCAGAGATAAGGATAGCAGGGAAGCTGTATCCGCCGATGAACCACGGGCCAGCAGGCTGCCTTTTTGGTCAACGATTGAAATCCTTTCGGGCTGCAAATCCGGTACTGCGGCCGACACCAGATTCTGAATGGCCATGACCTGATTGCGGGGAAGCCGACCCGTGGATGTCTTGATAAATATACTTGCCGTTGCCTGACGGTTCTCACTACTGAACAGGCGCCGCTGTGGTAATACCAGATGAATACGGGCGCTGGTGACATTTTCAATGGATTGAATAGTCCGGGCCAGCTCGCCTTCTAAAGCACGCAGATGATTGATGTTTTGCACAAAACTTGTCGCACCAAGACTATCGCTCCGGTCAAAAAGTTCGTATCCAAGTGACCCGCCCCGCGCCAAGCCCTGTTCAGCAACAGAGATGCGAATTCGGCTGACTTGATTATCCGGAACGAGGATGGTGCTGCCGTCACCAACAAGTTTATAGGGAATGGCCTGTGCTTCTAGGCTTTGAACGATTTTGGATGAATCGGATAAGTCCAGCCCGCTATATAATAAAGACATATTTGGAGTGGATAAGCGGATCGATAGGAAAATAAAGAAGCCTATTGTAATCGCGGCCACAGTTGCCATCGCTGCCAGTCGTGCGGGACCAAGTGTTCTAAAAAATTCTGCTAAACCATTCACGGTGCGGTTTCCTAATATACTTTATGTAATTAATACTACTCAATATTTATCAGCGTTTTATCTTAGTGTATGGGCAATTGTTATGACGCTATATATTAAGTTTACCAATTATTAAGTAAACAAGACGTTAATGGTAGGCAATTTTTGCCTAGCAAAGCTAAAATTTTTGTTGACAGCAGGGATTATAAGGGTTTCCAAGCTGTCCAATAGCAATGAAAATTAATTTCTTTTTATAATATTTGTAAAAATTATAGATTTTTATCCCATAAAAAAATTAACCATAAGAATCACACCTTACGGTTTATGGGTTATTGACTATTTTAAAATAAGGTCAGTTGTCAAATTGGTGAGCCGAAATTTCCCGGTAATCCTGAATTCGGGTTACCCTGAGACCAAGAAGACCATCTTTGTCAATGGCACGTTGCCAAGAGAGGAACTCTTCAACAGACAGAGTATATTTTTTGCAGGCATCCTCCAGAGAGAGCAGTCCACCCCTAACAGCAGCCACAACCTCGGCCTTGCGCCGGATGACCCAGCGTTTGGTGTTGGTGGGCGGCAAATCCGCTAACGTTAGCGGTTCTCCTGTTGGCCCTAATACTGGTGCGGCTGACATATTATAAAGTCTACTCATTACGTACTAATCTCCGATAATATTCTTATATGACAATCAGAGTAACCATAAGCCTTTAAAAAAAACCTAATGAACGAGGTTAATTAGTAATAAAGAATAGATAAAAGTTTTATCTATTTGATTTAGAAGGGGCAAAAACAGGATAAGCCGCTTGCGAAACACAAGCGGCTTATCTGATTAAGTAGTTGTTCTATTAACGTTTTATGCTGTTAAGTTCATTCAACATCTCATCAACTGTTATGATGACTTTGGTGTTGGCAGAAAACGCTCGTTGCACGGTAATCAGGCTGGTAAATTCAGCCGCGAGGTCAACTGTTGAGGCCTCAAGCGTCGATGGTGCTACAAATCCGGCGCCACCGAATCCGGCAAGCTTAAGGTTCAATGTGCCTGATTGATCGGATACCGTATATGTATTGCCCTGTCGTCTTGTCAGGCCATTCGGATTCTGGAAAGTGGATAATGGTATCTGAGATACGCGCTTTGCCAGTCCATTACTGAAGAGAGCGCTGACGACGCCGTCTTTATCAATGGCAACGCCGACCACGTTACCGAATGTTGCTCCATCAACCGAAGATGAAATGATGGTTGAGGTGCCAGAGAACTGTGTCATTCCATCGCTCAACCCGTCGGATCCCAGATCAAAAGTCAGTGTCCCCGGATCGGCGCCACCAGTCCAGTTCACGGTGAGTGGGGCCAGTAGCCCTGCTGATGACGTTGCTATATCAAGAGTACCATCGCCATTAAAGCCAAGCTGTCCGGAGGCAAGCTGTCCCGTTCCCACAAGTGCGGAGGTAACTTCGTTCGGAGGATCAACGTATATTTCAACATTCCAGAGATTATCAGTCTGTCTCAGGGCAGAAAGGGTTACCGTATGAATACCGCCGAGGGCATCAAAAACCTGGATGTTTGTCTGGAAGTCCGGCTGCACGCCATTCACGGGCGGAACAATACCGGCAGAAATATCAGCCGCGTAACCCGCCATGCTGTTTGCAACAGTCGCCGGGTTATAAGTCGCGGCGGTAATGGCAGCATTAATCGGTTGTGATGACTGCAGGTTGGCACGAATAGCCACACTGGAGGACGCTTCGGCAGTACTGGTCAGATTTGACACATTAATCGGCTGCAATTCTGTCAGAACCAGATTTGTCGGCGCATTGCCGCTACTGTCAAGAGGGACACCCATGAGGAAGAACCCTGCTGTATTCCGGAGGAAGCCATCCGCATTCGGTGTGAATGATCCCGCCCTGGTAAAGCTGATTTCCGAATTTTGATCCACAGGCTCGCCACGGGTCGATACGATAAAGAAACCGGCCCCGTCGATGCTGAGGTCAGTCGCAGATGTGGAGGACTGTAGTAACCCCTGTCGGCTGATCAGGCTTTGTGGTAATGCCTGAACACCGCCCGGAGAGAAAGAGGATGATGAACTGGTTTCTGTCACCAAAGTTGAAAATTTTGCTCTGGTTTCTTTATAACCAACGGTATTAAGGTTGGCTATGTTGTCCGAGATCATACCGAGAGCGGAACTAAAGGCTCCTAACCCGGATACGCCGGAAGCTAGTGATGCGAAAAGACTCATGTCATTACTCCTTAGTGTTTACCAGCGGGTTTAGCGCCGATATGTTAAAATCTATATTTATGAGAGCGTTTTACGCGGGTTAACTGGCGACTTCTGCGACAGGTTTATTTTGTTTGACGGCCTGAATATTACTGGCTGCTGTCAAAATGCCGTTGACGGATAAATGTACGTCACCATTCAAGACTTCTATGGCTTCAACGTTTCCTTTGGAAAATATTGCAGCCTGTATGTCTGTTCCGTTGGCTGATTTAGCGGTAATGGTTAATTTATAGATGCCATCGGGCGTACCAGTTGGAGCATCCCAGACAAAATCATGTAATCCTGCCCGATTATCGCCCGTGCCTTCAAAGAGAACTTTGCCCGTGGCGTCCTGTACTATTATATTTACATCAGCGGCATTTATCTCTATGCCATATTCCCATTTGGCTGTGCCATTCCTCAGGCCGGCACGGTCTGTTTCGATGGTAACTTCATTACCCAGAAAGCCAACCGCATTGGACATGGCGGCATTTTTTGTCTGACTGATCAGGAGCTCAAGGTTTTTATTGGTGGTGATGGTTTGCTCCACTTGGGTAAAGGACACCAACTGCTCGGTGAATTGATTGGAATCCAGCGGGTCCAGCGGATCCTGAAACTGCAACTGGGTCGTTAGCAATACCAGAAACTGATCGAAATCCTGAGCCAGTTTTGTTGCGCTTTGGCCAGCGGCGCTGTTGGCACTTGCTGCTGCGGGGTTGATTTCCATTATTCTCGGTCCTTTTTAAATATTTATATCCAGAAGATTGTCCGAATAGGCCATTTTCATCTGCTGATGGCTTATGATGCTTCCCGGTAGGGATGACATATCGTCACTTTCCCCGTCTCCTGTATTATTGTTAGCGAATCCAGCCTGACCCTCACCCTGCTGCTGTTTCAGGCTGAAATTAAGGCTATTGCCCCCGGCATCAAAGCCGGCATTTTCCAACGCCTTTTCCAGTGCGCCCTGATCTTTTTGCAAGAGGGCCAATGTGCGGTCATTATCCACGGTCACGGTGGCGACCATTTTTCCGTCTGTATGAAAGTCCATTTTGATGTCCACCTGTCCTAGGTGAGCAGGTTTTAGACTTATTTTAAAGCTCTCCTGACCTTCACTCACCTGTTTCATAATGGCCAGACTTATCTGTTTGGTAACCATCTCTGGGCTCACATGGGACGGGGCAGGTTTAATTTGACTTTGAGCAGCAACAGCATTTGCCTGAAGCCCGTTCGGGTTAACTTCCTGAACGACAAGCAGTCCCGTTGGCAACTGCAATGTTCCAGTACCGATAGTTTTGCTCTCTGCGCCGATCACGCTTTGACTTAATTCTGTCAGGAACGGAGTTTTGGCCGGATGTAATTGTTCAGGGCCAGCAGCAGGAATTTTATTCTGTGACGCTGAAGCAGGCGTTTTATCTTCACTGGTATTTTGTGATGATCCCTTGGTATTGTCAGAAGCATCAGAATTATTTTTCTCATCCGTTGCGGAAATCTTATTTCCCTTATCAGATTCTTTATCGACCTTGCTGTTATCAGCTTCCTTTAGGGGAGGCGGTGTGGTGGCTGCGGCCATTTGCTGTTCTGGGGAAAGCGTTTGCCGCTTTGAGGTTTCATTATCGACAGCGGCCTGTTGGTCCGATGTAACCGGAGCTTTATCCGCCGCGCCCATGTTAA
>JAGLJX010000005.1 GCA_023142175.1 Emcibacter sp. | reverse complement strand
CAAATGGGTGCCACAGATGGCCGATGCATCTAAGGTTATGATGGGGATTTCCCGCAAAGACGGCGTTGATTATCCGGTTCTCACTCCTAATTTAAAGGGATTGGAAGATGCTCTGGCGGTTGGAGCAACAGAGGTTGCCATTTTCGGCTCCGCATCAGAAAGCTTTAGCCAGAAAAATATAAACTGTTCCATAGCCGAGAGCCTTGATCATTTCAGGCCTATTATGGACCGGGCTTCTCAGGAAGGTATCGCCGTTCGCGGTTATGTGTCCTGTGTGGTGGGCTGTCCCTATGAGGGTAGCATAGAGCCAAAAGCGGTGGCGGATGTGGCAAATAAAATGTTCGATATGGGATGTTATGAAATATCGCTGGGCGACACTATCGGGGTGGGCACGCCGAAGGATATTCGGGATATGCTGAGTGTTGTTATGGAACAGGTTCCTGTGGAAAAATTAGCTCTGCATTGCCATGATACTTATGGTCAGGCTCTGTCCAATATATTGACGGGGCTGGACATGGGGATTTCTGTGATTGACAGCTCGGTTGCAGGCCTTGGCGGCTGTCCCTATGCGGTGGGTGCTTCGGGTAATGTGGCGACCGAAGATGTGCTTTATATGCTGAACGGTATGGGCGTTGAGACGGGCGTTGATATTGATAAAATAATTGATGCCGCCTGGTATATCTCAGATTTTCTGGGTCATGCGCCTGCCTCCAAGGTAGCCATAGCCCTAAATAATAACAAAGGATCAGTATGATGGTTTCCTATCCAACATTGAATTTTAATCTTGGTGAAGATATTGATATGCTACGCGATACGGTAGCCAGCTTTGCCGCTAAAGAATTGGCCCCACTGGCCGAAGAGATTGACGTCACCAACAGTTTCCCAGAAGGATTCTGGCGCAAAATGGGTGACCTTGGCATCTTGGGCGTGACCGTCGATGAAGAATATGGCGGCGTGAAAATGGGCTATCTCGCCCATACCATCTGTATGGAGGAAATCTCGCGGGCTTCCGCCAGTGTAGGTCTTAGTTACGGCGCTCATTCCAATCTTTGCATCAATCAGATCAGCCGTAACGGTAACGATGCGCAGAAGAAGAAATACCTGCCGAAACTGGTCACGGGTGAATATGTGGGCGCGCTTGCCATGAGCGAGAGCGGTTCCGGTTCCGATGTGGTCAGCATGAAGCTGCGGGCGGAGAAGAACGGCGACAGATATATCCTCAACGGCACAAAAATGTGGATCACCAACGGCCCCGATGCGGATACGCTTGTTGTTTATGCCAAGACTGATATAGCGGCGGGGCCAAGGGGTATTACGGCCTTTATCATTGAAAAGGATTTTAAAGGTTTTTCCACCGCACAGAAGTTGGACAAGCTTGGTATGCGCGGTTCCAACACCTGTGAATTGGTATTTGAGGATTGTGAAGTGCCGGAAGAAAATGTTCTGGGCCAGCTTGATGGTGGGGTGCGGGTGCTGATGTCAGGCCTTGACTACGAACGGGTTGTGCTCAGCGGCGGGCCGGTGGGTATCATGCAGGCCTGCCTTGATGTGGTGCTGCCCTATATCCATGATCGCAAACAGTTTGGAACCCCTATCGGCGAATTTCAGCTCATGCAGGGAAAAATTGCCGATATGTATACGGAGCTTGCCGCTTGTCGTGCTTATGTCTATGCGGTTGCGGCGGCCTGTGACCGTGGTGAGACAACCCGAAAGGATGCGGCGGGATGTATATTATATTCAGCGGAAAAGGCTACCCAGATGGCTTTGCAGGCCATACAGGCTCTTGGCGGTAACGGCTATATCAATGAGTTCCCCACAGGCCGCCTGCTGCGGGATGCTAAGCTCTATGAAATTGGCGCCGGAACCAGCGAAATCCGCCGTATGTTAATTGGGCGGGAGTTGTTCGGCGAGACGGTGTAATTCTTTAAACTTAATCTTCCACCATCATACTATCCCGTGGCCTGATATTTCCGTCTTGGGACAGCATTATGGCGATGGGTTTGGTTTTGGGGAATTGGGAGAAGATGATCATCAGAATCACGGTGAAAGGTACGCTTAGGAACATACCTGCAATACCCCAAATACTTCCCCACAGGGCTAAAGATAACATGACCACCAGCGGGCTGAGGTTCAGGCTGTTGCCCATCAGTTTTGGTTCCAGAAGGTTGCCAATACAAAGCTGAATGACCACAAGTGAGGCGATGACAATGAAAAACGGGGTGAAGGTGTCAAACTGCACAAGGCTAAGCAGGGCCGGAAAAAATACCGCCAACATTGAGCCTACCGTTGGAATGAAATTGAGCAGGAAGATGAAGAACGCCCAGAAGCTGGCATTATTCACCCCGACCGTGACCAGTACCAGATAACAGGCACCACCGGTCAGAGCGCTGACAAATGTCTTGACCCCAAGATAGATTTTAATATCTCTGGAAATATGCTCAAGGATGTTAAAGACAGTTTCTTTATGCTGTGAGCCTTCCAGTAGACGGGTGAGCTTCACATTAAAATATTTCTGCTCCAGCATTAAGAACAGAACATAGATCATGATCAGGCTGGCACTGCCCGCAAGCGAGGCCAGCGTTCCGGCAAGGTCTGAAATGAACGGCCCCAGACTTATTTGGTTGAAGACCTGAGCAATATTGGGTTCCTTATCAATGCCAAGCAGATCAAAGATCTTTGCAACCAGTTTGGTGAAATTTTCCTGATAGAGCGGCGCGGCATCCTTAACTTCGGTGATATTGCTGCTGATCATCCCAATAAGGAAATTGATGACGAGGATAATGGTCAGCAGGGATGCAGTATAGCTTAACCACCGGGGGATCTGCCATTTTCCAATGGGGATCTTATGGTAATAATCGGACAGGATATTAATCAGATACCATATGGCGATACTGATCATGAAGGGAACCAGCAAGTCCCGGCCTATGACCATGATATAAACCGTCAGGGATATTAGCCCTAATCCTCCAGCATAGGATAAAACACCCATCCTTAATCTCCCACCTTATTTTATTTGATTGCTGCTCAATAATCCAGTTTTGTAGCCTAAAGGTCAAGTTATGTTTTGCCGGGCAACGAAGAAGACTTACAACTTTTAGTTGATATCAATAGATATTTTTCACCAAATGTTCTTGCTTTGTTCTTATTTATGCCTATTATAGGAATTAGATTCGGTAACCAAGTAATTTTATAAGAGGCGTAACGGTATGTTTGAAGATTTAAATGAAACATTCGCATCGGAAGTAAAGAGTACAGACCAGAATGGCGGCATTAAGACCGGAAGCTCTTTTAAAAAATCCCGCAAGGCCCGCAAAAAAAATCGCCTGAAGCGCGCACTGGAAAAATCGCGTATTTTAAAAAATTCTATCTTGAAAAATAGCCCGCAGGAGAGGCTATCTGTTGGCCCGACAAAAGAAACAATTGCCAAATTAAAGCAAGACCCGTTGGTACGTTTCAGGAAGTCTAATATTCTTAATGATGAGCAAATATGGGCTTTTCAACGCATCCGGCGCGCGGTGCAGATCATCACAGCTGGCACGCAGGTACGTACATCGCGCTTCAATGATGTGGTGGTGCAATCCAGCCGCCACGACTGTCAGCCTGAAACTGAATTCGAGATCAGCCTAAAAGACCACTACAGCGATTGGATAGACCGGATGACAGCCGCAAAGCGGCAAGCTGGACCGGTGCTGGACATCATTATTGATGAAATGTCTTTATCTGCCGTTGACCGGAAATGGGGCAAGAGAAAAGGGTGGGCAAAAGACCATCTTCAGGCTTCGTTAGACCTTTTTAGGGTTTTTTCATCTTCACCTAATAGGGGTTAATAGGAATATGATAGGAAAACATTTTAGTCTTAATGAATTAACCAGAAGCGCCACGGCCCTGCGTCACGGGATTGCAAACACTCCGAGGCAACAGGACGTTATCAATTTAACCCATCTGGTCACATATATTCTGGAGCCGGTGCGGCAGTATTTCAATATCCCCTATAGCCCGTCAAGTGCTTATCGTTCGGCGGAAGTTAACCATTTGGTGGGTTCCGCACCCACGTCTCAGCATATCACAGGGCAGGCTGCGGATTTTGAAATTCCGACCATTTCGAATGAAGAACTAGCCCTTTGGATCAAGGCTAACCTCACCTTTGATCAGTTGATATTAGAATTTCATCGTACTGATGAACCAAAGAGCGGTTGGGTTCATTGTTCATATCATGCGGATAATAATCGAAATGAATGTCTAATCTTTGACGGCAGTAAATATAAGGAGTTTTAGTATGGGTTTTTTCTCAAA
>JAGLJX010000049.1 GCA_023142175.1 Emcibacter sp. | reverse complement strand
CCAGATCATAATCATCAAAGGATTTCACCCCAAGGAAAGAAGGTTTGGGTGGCGTATAATTTGCCCAGTCTATGGGATATTTATTATCCCGACATTCGCCAATGGTAATGCGGTCTTTTTTCTTTTTCTTGCCACGCGCATGACGGTCGCGCATTTCCTGGTATTCATTGGCAACGCCCGCCACATAATCCGCCTTCAGAGTTTCACTGAGCAGATTACTGGCAACGCCCACCGCCCGCGATGCATCCAGCACATGGATCACCGGATGAGTATAGTGAGGGGCAATCTTGACGGCGGTATGGATTTTGGAAGTAGTCGCGCCGCCTACCATGACCGGAATATCAAATTCCTGGCGCTGCATTTCCGTTGCCACCTGTGTCATTTCTTCCAGTGACGGCGTAATCAGCCCGGACAGCCCGATGATATCGACATTTTCCTGCTTCGCCGTTTGCAGAATTTTCTCATAAGACACCATGACGCCAAGGTCGACAATCTCGTAATTGTTACATTGCAGAACAACGCCAACGATATTCTTGCCAATGTCATGAACATCGCCCTTGACCGTTGCCATCAGGATTTTACCCTTGGTGCTGATGCCGCCTGATTTGGCCTTTTCGGCCTCAATGAATGGCAGCAGATAGGCTACGGACTGTTTCATCACCCGCGCCGATTTCACCACTTGGGGCAGGAACATCTGACCGCTCCCAAACAGATCACCGACCACATTCATACCATTCATCAATGGCCCTTCGATCACTTCAAGTGCCATGTCAAATTTTTGACGGGCCTCTTCGGTATCTTCCTCGATATAGGCGGTAATGCCTTTTACCAATGAATGGGACAGGCGTTCTTCCACCGTGTCCTCGCGCCAGCTCAGGTCTTCGGTAAGCTGAACACCCTTTTCGCCTTTGAACTTTGCGGCGATATCAATCAGGCGGTCGGTGGCATCATCGCGCCGGTTCAGGATAACGTCTTCAACACGCTCGCGCAATTCGGGATCAATTTCGGAATAAACCGTGATCAGGCCCGCATTGACAATGCCCATATCCATACCCGCCTGAATGGCGTGATAGAGAAAGACGCTGTGCATGGCCTCGCGCACCGGATTATTGCCGCGAAAAGAAAATGATACATTGCTGACCCCGCCGGACACATGGCAATAGGGCAGCGTTTCCTTGATCTTCCGCGTGGCTTCGATGAAATCCACACCGTAATTATTATGTTCCTCAATCCCCGTGGCGACCGCGAAAATATTGGGGTCAAAGATAATATCTTCCGGCGGGAAACCCACCTCATTAACCAAAATCTCATAAGACTTGGTGCAGATTTCCACTTTACGCTCAAATGTATCCGCCTGACCCTGCTCATCAAAGGCCATAACCACCGCCGCCGCGCCATAATTCTTGATCAGGGTCGCATGATGAATGAAGGCTTCACGGCCTTCTTTCATGGAGATACTATTGACCACGGCCTTGCCCTGCACACATTTCAGGCCGGCTTCAATCACCGACCATTTGGAACTGTCGATCATTATCGGCACACGGGATATGTCCGGTTCGGACGCGATTAAATTCATGAATGTGACCATGGCCTGTTCACTGTCGAGCATGGCTTCATCCATATTGACATCAATGATCTGCGCTCCGGCCTCTACCTGTTGGCGGGCCACATCAAGGGCGGCTGAAAAATCATCATTCAAAATCAGTTTCTTGAATTTTGCCGATCCGGTGACGTTGGTTCTTTCACCAACATTAATAAAAATAGGGCTTTTTTTCATTGCTGGATTACCTCAAATGGTTCAAGGCCGCTAAGCCGCATATGTCTATCAGTTTCTGGTATCTGGCGCGGCTTCACGCCTTTGACGGCTTCGGCGATGGCCGTAATATGACCCGGTTCCGTCCCGCAACAGCCCCCAACAATATTGAGCAGGCCACTTGTCCCCCATTCCTTAAGCTGGGTCGCCATTTCATCGGGGCTTTCATCATATTCCCCCATTTCATTGGGCAGTCCCGCATTGGGGTGAGCCGAGACGCTGCAATCGGCAATCTTGGACACCGACACAATATGCTGGCGCAAATCCTTAGCACCAAGGGCACAGTTAAAACCTATGCTGAGTGGGTTTGCATGTCGCACAGAATACCAGAAGGCCTCCGCCGTTTGTCCCGATAACGTGCGGCCAGAGGCATCGGTAATAGTGCCTGAAATCATAATGGGTAATTCCGTGCCTATGTCCGAGAAGGTTTTCTTGATGGCAAATATCGCCGCCTTGGCATTCAAAGTATCAAAGATGGTTTCAATCATGATCATGTCGGCCCCACCGTCCATTAGACCCTTGGTTGCCTCGATATAATTCTCCACCAACTCATCAAATGTGACATTACGGAAAGCAGGATTATTCACATCCGGTGACAGGGACGCGGTACGGCTTGTCGGCCCAAGGGTCCCAATGACAAAGCGCGTCTTGTCAGGTTCTTTGGCGGTGAACTCATCGGCCACCTCACGGGCGATACGTGCGCCCTCCTTATTCAACTCATAAGCCAGGTTTTCCATACCGTAATCGGCTTGGGAGACACGGGTAGAATTGAAAGTATTGGTTTCCACCAAATCTGCCCCGGCGGCAAAATACTGCCGATGAATATCCTTAATGGCTTCAGGTTGAGTCAGGGTCAGAAGATCATTATTGCCCTTCACATCCTGTTTCCAGTCCTTAAACCGCGCGCCACGATAATCTTCTTCGCTGAATTTATGACGCTGGATCATCGTGCCCATAGCGCCGTCCAGAACTAGAATCCGGTCTTTCATAGCATCTTTCAGCAGTTCACTTCGGTTACTCATAGATCTTCTCCAGTGGGTCTAACACCTAAAAAATGGCAAATGGTAGTGGTCAATTCTGATCGGTTCAGGGTGTAAAAATGGAAATTCCGCACCCCGCCCTGATAAAGTCGCATACATTGTTCCGCCGCCACAGTTGCCGCGACATGACGTCTGACGTCTGGGCGGCTGTCCAGCCCCTCAAACAGGCTTTCCAGCCATGTGGGCATACTGGTGCCGCAACGGGCGGAGAAATTTTTCGCCATTCCAAAATTAGTCACCGGCATAATGCCCGGAATGATCGGCACTGAGATTCCTGCCGCCAGAACCTTGTCCATAAAACGGAAATACATATCCACATCAAAGAAATACTGGGTGATGGCCTGATCCGCACCCGCATCAATCTTACGCTTCAGGTTATCAATATCTGCATTTTGATCAACCGAATCCGGATGACTTTCAGGGTAAGCGGCAACGGATAAATGAAAATCACCAATTTTCTTGAGACCATCAACCAAATCAGCCGCATTGATATAACCCTGATCATGCGGCGCATAAGCCGCTCCGGCTTCGGGCATATCCCCGCGCAGGGCAACAATATTCCGCACCCCCATATCCCAATATTCGCGGGCAATATCATCTATCTCGCCACGTGTAGCCGCCACACAGGTTAGGTGCGCCGCAGGGATGAGGTCAGTTTCTTTCAAAATACGTGAAATGGTGGTGTGGGTCCGCTCCCGTGTACTGCCACCCGCACCATAAGTCACCGAGACCATTTTGGGATGCAGGGGTTCCAGTTTGCGGATACTGTCCCAAAGCGACACTTCCATTTTCTCGGATTTGGGCGGGAAAAATTCAAAAGAGACGTTAATGTCTTTTGCCTGTGCTGCAAAAAGGCTTGGGCGTAACAGATCGTTATTTGTAGTATTAATCACAATATATTCTCATTAAATAATTAAATTTTATTGGCGACCCAGATGGACAAATCCAGTTCTTTACCTTTCAAATGAATGACCTTATCACTTTTCAGGCCAACATTGTCGAGCCAGTCCACGACTTCCTCGTCCTTGAACCCAAGCCTGCGGTGAGCCTGCTCATCGCGCAGATATTCCAGCCTATGGGGCGCAAAATCAACCACGATCACCCGACCATTCCGTCGAAGCAGTCGGCTTGTTTCCTTGAGCGCCGCACTAGGGTCATCAGCAAAATGCAGGACCTGATGGATTAATATCAAATCCATAGAACCGCTGGTTAGAGCAAGGTCATACATATCCCCCTGCCGAACCTGACAATTATGCACATCTGCTTTTTCCAAATTTACCCGGGCAACGGCCAGCATTTCCCGGCTGAGGTCAATACCCGTCCCGCGACCGATACGGTCAGAAAACACCTCTAATATGCGTCCCGTTCCTGTACCGACATCCAGAAAATCATCAATTTTCATATCAGATGTGACCTCAAGCAGGATTTTCTCCACA
>JAGLJX010000048.1 GCA_023142175.1 Emcibacter sp. | reverse complement strand
CCTCTTCCGACACATAAAGTGAGCGAATACGATCCCAGTCAGCGGCATTTTCGCTAAAATACCGGCGGGCTTTTCCTTTGCGCTCTTCCTTTATCTCATCAAGCCGTTCGCTGTCATGGGTAAGAATCTGTTCGGAAAAAGGGATGTATTTCATGATGGCGCGGGCAAGCTCGCCTTCCGGCCCCCCTTCCGCCAAGCGGTAAAAAATCCATGTACCTTCCCGGTAACGCTCAAGAAGCCCAGCCTCGCACAACAGCCTCAGGTGGCGAGAAACACGCGGCTGGCTTTGCCTTAATATTGTTACCAATTCCGTAACCGTTAATTCTCCTGTCCTGAAAAGAGCTAAAATACGCAGGCGGGTTTCTTCGCCCACCGCCCTCAACGCATTTAACATTCTGTCAAAACCTATTTCCATAATATCATCACTCAATTTAACGCCTTTTCTTTATAAAGTTATATATAAAGATATATTTATATAATGTAAAGAATTGAAATAAACGCAATCGTTATTATTTACCAGCTAACGTGTGTTGCAAATTGATACTATGTACTCTACAACTTTGATCATATGCTGATGCAGAAAGATTTTTTTAATGTTAATTACCACTGAATTACTTGGATATTTCCCCAAGAGCAGCAAATTTTCCTTTCGGGATATTGCGGTGGTACTGCTTTCTGTCGCCCTGTTATTCACGGCTGGATGTGCAAAACGTCCGCCGGATTCTGATCCGCAGGCCCTATCTGCATATCTGGAAGCCAATGACCCGATGGAGCCTATGAATCGGGCAATTTTTTCCTTCAATCAGGGATTTGACGAAATTCTGCTTGAGCCTGCTGCGCGTTTTTACCGCCAATTCGGGCCACCAGATCTGCGAAAAGGTATTTCGAATTTTGTAACCAACTGGCGCGAACCGGTTACTTTTGTCAATGATGTGCTACAGGGGGAGGCTGACCGCGCCGGAACTACATTCATGCGTTTCCTGATAAATAGCACCTTCGGATTACTGGGAATTTTAGACACGGCCACCTATTGGGGCATCGAGCATCATAGCGAAGACTTTGGCGAAACATTTGCCGTGTGGGGTTTTAGTGAGGGGCCTTACATCATGATGCCTTTCCTCGGCCCATCAAATGCGCGGGATTTTTCCGGTTTTATTGTTGACTTCTTCTATGATCCGGTAAGCCTTTGGCTTAACCATGAGGGCTGGACAGGGGTTCGCTATGGTCGCCTTGCTTTGCGGGGGCTAATTTACCGTGAAGAAAATCTGGAAACGCTGGATGATCTTGGCAAATCCTCAACGGATTTCTACGCCACCATCCGCAGCGCCTACCGTCAATACCGGAACTATGACATCAACAACGGTGTGCTTGATACATCCGCCGATGACGATCTTTTTGATGAAGATTTTGACGACGAGGATTTTTAAAGGCCAGAAGATAATCTCCTGACCTTTTATTGTTTCAGCTAATATTTATTTAGCCTCTTCCTCTTTTGGTTCATTATGGTGATGGCCTATTTGCCGACTGGTGGTCGCGACCATAGCAGAATAATCGGCCCATATTTTTTTGGCATTTTCCATACCGCCATTTTGTTTGGCAAATTCAGCATACCATTTCTCATCATCGGCACTCATAAACCATTCGAAATCGGCCATACCGCCTTTTTGTTTCCAAAAATAAACTGCGTCCCACTGGCCCGTCATCATATGCATTGTGAATGGTCCGTCTGTGCCCGCGGCTTTGGAGGCTGGCACAAAATATTTCTGGATATGCTCACCTGCCTTATCGGCCATGCCGGATTTATATTTTACCAGAACAATTTCAAAATAGTCCACATTCATTCTTTTGCCGGCTTTTGGCATTTCTTCTGAAAAAGCCAGTTGTGACAGGCCAAATACAGCCATAATGATAGAAGTAATTGTAAGTTTTAACATTTTTATGTCCCTCCTCTTGGGGTGAAAGTGAAATGCCCGAAGTGCTAACGGGCAATAAATAACCGTCGGCGTACTACAGAACGCTACAAACTAAGGAAACAAAAAACAGAAAAAAGAAGCAGCTTAACGCGCCTAAAACGCGACAAACTACTTTAGACGTTAAGTATTATCAGAAATACTCCGGCTTTACAAGCTAGAGGTGTATTTACCGTGTCAGCTTCTTATATTGCAGCTTATGAGGACGGTCGGCAGCAGCACCAAGCCTGCTATGGCGATCCTTATCATAATCCTCATAGTTACCTTCAAACCACACCACTTCCGAATTGCCTTCAAAGGCCAGAATATGGGTGGCGATACGGTTCAGGAACCAGCGATCATGGGAAATGATAACGGCACAACCGGCGAAATCTTCCAAGGCCGCTTCCAGGGCACTGAGGGTTTCCACATCAAGATCATTGGTTGGTTCATCGAGCAGCAGCACATTGGCCGGGGTTCTCAGCATTTTCGCCAGATGAACACGGTTACGTTCCCCGCCCGAAAGCTGTCCCAGTTTTTTCTGCTGATCTGTGCCTTTAAAATTAAAGTTGCCCACATAAGCCCGCGAATGTACATCCCGACCATTGAAATCAAACACATCAAGACCGTCTGAAATTTCCTGCCATACGGTATTATTGTCATCCAGTGCGTCACGGCTTTGGTCCACATAGCCCATGAGTACGGTATCACCGATCTTGAGCGAACCTGAATCTGGTTTTTCTGACCCTGTAATCATTTTGAACAGGGTGGTTTTACCAGCCCCGTTAGCACCAATGATTCCGACAATACCACCCGGAGGAAGCATGAAATTCAAATCATCAATCAAAATCTTGTCACCAAATGCTTTATTAAGATGTTCGGCCTCAATAACAACATTGCCTAGACGCGGCCCCACGGGGATCTGAATCTGTGCGTCCGAATTGCGGCCTTCCTGTGCCGCCGCCAGCAGGTCATCATAAGCATTAATACGGGCCTTGCTCTTGGCCTGACGTGCTTTTGGTGATTGTCTTATCCATGCCAGTTCGCGTTTCATGGTTTTCTTGCGCGAAGCTTCGACCTTTTCTTCCTGAGCAATACGTTTTTCCTTCTGTTCCAGCCAGTTGGAATAATGTCCCTGATAGGGGATTGCCCGCGCACGGTCAATTTCAAGCACCCAGTTGACCACATTATCAAGGAAGTAACGGTCATGGGTCACCAGAATAACGGTTCCTACATATTCTTTCAGATGATTTTCCAGCCACGCCACGGATTCCGCATCCAGATGGTTGGT
>JAGLJX010000474.1 GCA_023142175.1 Emcibacter sp. | reverse complement strand
CGTCGCCCAGATAGGTAGCATCAGGGATACCATCCTCGCTGCCAAGGCCGTTGATACCAGCGCCAGCACCATCGGCGTTACCGTAGAGTGTGACACATTGGACCAAGCTGCTGATGCGGTAGAAGCTGGTGCAGACCGCCTGCTTCTGGATAATATGAGCAATGACCAGTTACGTAGCGCTGTTGAAAAATATAAAGATCAGGTTAAACTGGAAGCGTCCGGCGGTGTGACGCTCGACACCATAAAAGCCATTGCCGAAACTGGTGTGGATTATATCTCCGTAGGTCGCATTACCCAATCGGCCCCCGCGGTTGATATTGGACTTGATTATCTGAATTAGGGACCTTCTCACTCAATGACCGTAACCCGCGCAAACCTCATCCTGTTACTTGCCGCCTTTATCTGGGGTGTGTCTTTTATCTTTCAGAAAGACGCCATGGAATATATGGGGCCGTTCAGCTTTAATGCCTTTCGTTTTTTCCTTGGCGGACTGGTGCTTTTGCCACTGATCCGCTGGCGAAAAAAAGGGGAGCGCGAGCCATATTCCCCCGCCTTGATGAAGGGGGCCTTTCTGGCCGGAGTATTAATTTTCTTCGGTGCCGGATTTCAGCAGATCGGTATTCAGTATACCACCATTGGCAATACTGGTTTCATTACCGGCCTCTATATTGTTTTTGTTCCTATCATCAGCTTATTCTTCGGCCACCGTTATGGTAATGGAATCTGGTTTGCTGTCGCCCTCGCCTGCGGGGGGCTTTATCTGCTTTCCGGCATGGATGGCTTTACGATGTCATATGGCGATTCTCTGGTTCTGGTAGGGTCTATATTCTGGGCCTTCCATGTGATTGTGGTTGACCATATGGCCAATAATCACGATCAGCTTAAATTTGCCGCCCTCCAGTTTTTTGTCTGTGCAGCCTTCAGTTATCTTGCCGCCATTTATATGGGCGATAAAGTCATGTTATTCACCTTTGATGAATGGAAATGGGTGATTATCAGCGGCGTCTTGGCGGTTGGTATGGGATATACCCTGCAGGTGGTCGGACAGACCACATCTCCGCCCGCACAAGCCGCGGTCATCATGAGTCTTGAGGCTGTTTTTGCTGCCCTAGCAGGATATTTTTATTTTGAAGAAATCCTCAGCATCAAAGCTCTTATCGGTTGCACCTTAATGTTTGCCGGATGCCTTCTGACACAACGCTACCCCCCCCTGCCCACAAATAATTCTATCCGTGACAGCATATAATATTAGTATTCCCTTAACTATTGGTTAGTATTGTATTTACTAATATTTTGGAAAGACAAAAAAGCTATGCCATACAGTTTAAAAATATTAATCGTAGATGACATTTCTATTAACCACATCATTCTAGAAAGCATCCTGATTGAAATGGGACATAGGGTGGAAAGTGCAAAAACAGGGATCGCCGCCTTAGAGGCTTTGAAGAAAAATTATTTCGATATCATACTAATGGATATTAACATGCCGAAAATGGATGGTAAAACCGCAACCCAAATTATCCGGACATTACCAGAACCAAAATCCAAAACCCCGATTATCGCCTGTACCGCCGATTACACTGAAAGCCATGCGAAAGAATATAAAAGAATTGGTATGAATGGGTTAATACGAAAGCCGATCAAAAAAGAAGAATTATTCAAGGCACTGGATAACTGCCGTAACGGTGGCGTTTATTTTTCGCAGCGTAATAATGAAGAGATTAGAGCAGACAACAATAGCAACAAAAAAACGACTAAAGCTCTTGGCAACCTGCTAAAGGAAATTGGCGGTTAAAGCCCTAAAATAATAACAATCTCACTCTGGTCCTTTGCTGAGAATCCGACCCGCCGCATATCGCCAAAGTCAAAAACAGGCCTTTTTATCATGGCTGGATGTTCCAATAGAAGGTCGATAACTTGCTTTTCGCCAAGGTTATTTTTCTGGTCATCCGGCAGCTTGCGCCATGTTGTACCCCGCTTGTTCAGCAGAATATCAATGCCTAATTCCTGCATCCAGCTTACCAGAAGCTCCCGCTCCAGACCATCTTTGCGCAAATCATGATATTGATGCTCAACTCCCTTTTCCACGAACCACTTAAGAGCCTTCTTAACGGTGTCGCAATTTTTAAGCCCATATATCTTAATCATATTATTTTTCAATATGTTAGAGTATCTAATAATGATTTGTGTTTTTTATTTTACGTTATTTACGTTATTTTTCATCGCAACTAATTAAGTCAAATTCTTAAGCTTGGAAAAACATTATAATGGCGCTCACCATGTATTTCCTATTCCGTAAAGGAAATGTCTTCAACATAACCTTCCGGGTCGGCATGAATGAGGACTTCGGCCTCTGGATATACCGCTATAACCGCATCTTCCACATCATCGGAAATATGGTGGGCTTCATTTAAGGTGATTTTACCATCCAGTTCCAGATGAAACTGGATGAATATATTCAAACCTGATTTCCGAGTTTTCATATCATGAACCCCACGTACTTTGGAATGGCTCTTGATTATCTCAAGAATTTTTACCTTATCAGCTTCATCCATTTCCCGGTCCATGAGCATATCAATAGAATTCCGACCGATTTGCCGCACATTATACAGGAGATACCCGCCGACCAGTATTCCGATAATCGGGTCAGCTAAATAAAACTGCATATATCCACTTAGGAAAAGTGCGAGTATAACGCCAAAATTCATCAGGATATCACCGGAATAATGCAAGTGATCCGCTGAAATTGCCACAGATCCGGTTTTTCGGATCACGTACCGCTGATAAGCAACCAGAGCAACCGTAAGAACGATAGCTATGATCAATACGACAATGCCTTTTTCTGCCTCCATTACCGGCTCTGGATTTATCAGCTTCTTGCCGGCTTGCACCATAAGGAACAGCGCCGACAGGAATATAACCATAGCCTGAACCAGTCCTGCGATAGCCTCTGCCTTGCCATGACCGAAACGGTGATCATCATCCGCCGGTGTCACCGCAAAACGAACCGCTACCAGATTTATCAATGACGCCAGAATATCCATCAGGGAATCCAGCAAGGAACCCAGCATAGACACTGAACCACTTACATTATAAGCCCACGATTTTATCAGGATCAGCGTGAAAGCCACCGCCACCGCCGCATTAGCGGCCCTAACCATCAGACGGGAAGAATTATTTTTCTCCCCCTGTATTTCCTTAGTCATGGATAAAGTTCCTTTTTCACCCAACTATTATTATCATCTTTTTCATATATATGCCGCATATGCAGACGGAATTTGCGATCTTCCCAGAACTCTATACATGTTGGTTCTATACGAAAGCCGGACCAATTTGGCGGGCGCGGAACCTCTCCAAAAGCATATTTCGCAGCATATTTCGCAATCGCTGCCTCAAATTCAAAAAGCCCTTTCATGGGGCGGCTCTGTTTCGAAGCCCATGCCCCGATCTGGCTGTCCTTGGCACGTCCGGCGAAATAGGCGTCCGCTTCTGCATCCCTCACCGGAACAACAGGACCTTCGATTCTGATTTACCTTTTCTGTGATTTCCAGTGAAAACACATGGACGCAAATGGGTTTTCAGCCAGTTCCGTACCCTTTCGGCTTTCCAAATTCGTATAAAATGTGAAGCCTCTCTCATCCGCGGCCTTTAACAAGACCATTCTTACCGATGGCCGCCCCTGCACATCTGCGGTCGCAAGG
>JAGLJX010000473.1 GCA_023142175.1 Emcibacter sp. | reverse complement strand
GATGAAAAGGTTGCTTTCGTTACGTCTTTACCCAATCCGCCGGATGACGCCGTCAGCATTAGTGTTACTTTTGCTCAAAAATAATACCTTGCCGAAAATAAGACATAAAGATATTATAAAGTATTATGTAGTATCCTGACTCTGAATTATCAGTGGAGTATGAAAAATGGCACATATTCTGATTGCAGAAGATGAAATGGCCGTTCGTCTGTTTGTCAGCAGAGCCCTTGAGCACCGTGGACATAGTACGGTAAGCGTAGAAGATGGCGGCGCCGCTATCGACGCCATATCAGCAGAAAATTTTGATCTACTGCTGACCGATATTGTCATGCCGATAATGGATGGCATCGCCCTCGCGCTAAAGGTCGCCTCGGAACATCCGAAAATGCCTATATTGATGATGACAGGCTACTCACATGAGCGCCAGCGGGCCCACAACCTCGAATGTCTGATTCATGACGTGATCAGCAAGCCTTTTTCGCTGGAAGAATTATGCAATACGGTTGACGATATTTTAAAAAACCAGCAGAACCCCCACTAGAGCAATATCATTCCGAACTATATTTCATTTCTTCATCGAGGATGTTTTCCAGCCTTTTAAACAACGTCAGTATCTCGCTCTGATACTGGGCTGCCGCCTCCATATCGCCCGCTTCCATGCTATGGGTCACATCCCGCATCAAATCAGTTATGGCCCCGGTAACCTGATCCGTATTGGCCCTTAACTTTGTCAGGCTCTGCGCCAGATCCTCAAGGCTCGTCCCCAGCTTCTGCTGTAGGGCTATCCATTTATGAATATCTCCGTTAACGGCTGTTTTCAGCTTGCCTACTGTCTTCAAGTCCAGACTTACCAGCTCCAGTTCAACCGAACTTTTATAAACATAGGACATGATTTGCCGCTGGGTTTTTTTAAGAATTCCCACCGCATTACGCGCCCGGGCGACGATCTGAAACCGTCTGAAACCGTCTTCTGACAATATGTATTTGTCCTGATAGATAAACCCCTGCTCTAGGTAAGAAATAAGATCAATGGCCTGATCAAATTTTTTATAGTGGCTAAAAGTTAGAATTTTGCCATATATCCGGCGCAGCTCCTTAACATCAAATTTTTCTAAATCCTGCAAGCCTGTCTGCGCGCGAAGGAAAAGAATAATAACTTCATCAATCTCCTGAAGCTCTTTTCTTATCCTGTCCATATCCTGCCCTTTATACAAGGTCAATTTCAACACCGCGAGCCGGGCCAGTATGTCACGGCTAAATTCCCCCCTGCTGCCATCTTCCATCTGATTGGCGAGATCCCATAAAATATCGGTGACGTTTTTTATATCACCTTCATCCTCTGATCTGATCAGACGCCAATAGGCCGACCGAAGAACCACATAATATATGACCGGGGTCCGGCCATAATCCGGTACCAATCCCTTGGACATAAGCCTTCGGGCCAGTTTTTTTCTATTCTGCGGCTCACTGACAATTCGCTGACGAATATCGGTGATGTCCCTTGACAGGGGATTGGAAAATTCCCGCGCCGGCAAAGTTATGCCCGCAAGCGTTTTTCGCTGTTTTTGTCCTGCCTGATCCGTCACTTCTACAATAAGGTCGGCCTTGTTCCCGGCCAATTCAGATACGGCAAGATTCACATAAATTTCGCCGGAAAATTCTTTGAGGCCTGATATTTCCAATAAAGTCCGGTCCTGAACATCATCGGCATCGCCATTTGGCGGCACGACCCCGACCGCGACTTCATGCAGGCCATAATCATCGTATAAATGCAGGGACAGAGCAAATAACCCGTCATCTGTTAATATCTTGCGGTAATCAAGCCGTTCAATGACCGGAGCATCATCGGCCACAATGGTTATCGGCCAATGCCCTATGACACGCCTGCCCTCCTTTATCTGCCAGACTATTTCTTCTTTCAGGGTGAATTGCGCCACAAACCCGCCACCCTCGGCAGCAGAAAATCCCACTTGCCTCTGACCCACGATCAGGGTGGGGGCAAAGGATATATTCTTCACATCAATGCTTATTTGACTGCCCTCTGCCATGGGTTTCAATCCCTCAGACAGGCTCATTCGTGTGGTAACCTCCGTCCCCTCCATATGGGCGGGCGGGGATACGGTCAGCATAATTTCCGGTACAGGATAGGTGAATATCATCCGGGGCTTTACCGCAAGCTCAAGCAGCCTTGTGCTATCCGTTCCCGCCAGTATTCCAGCAATGGACAATAATACCACCGAAAGAAAAGCAGCCTTTAGGCTTACTCTCAAGCCCCATGGGCTTTTCATCAACAACCCGTGCAGGA
>JAGLJX010000472.1 GCA_023142175.1 Emcibacter sp. | reverse complement strand
CAATCAAAAGACTGATAGACCCACCCTCAGGCCAGTCCCGCCCCCGATAATCCTCTACCGGAATCCAAGGGTCATTCTGAGCATGAATAAGCAGGGTCGGCACCGCGATATGATCGACAAAACCCTGTGCGGAATTAAGGCGGTAATATTCATCGGCCCCCGATATACCGTTGGCCGGAGCAGTAACCATATCATCAAATTCAAACAGAGACTTTGCCGCTTGTGCCTTATTGAGCAGGCTCTTATCATGATGCTCTTTCATGTCTTTCATATAGTTTTTCATGCCAAGCAAAAGATAGTTATGATACACCCTGTTTCGCGAGGACATGATACGAAGCTGCACCGATTTCAGATTAAGCGGCGCACTCACCGAGATCGCCGCCCTGACCCCTGCATCCGCACCCCGCTCACCCAGATATTTCAACATCATATTACCGCCAAGGGAAATACCGTAAAGCACAATGCCCGCACCATAATTGCGGGTGGAAAGTTGCTTAACAACCTTCGACAGATCCTCGCTCATGCCGCCATGATAGGGGCCGACACTGGTCTTGGCCGACGGCCCGGCCCCGCGCAGGTTAAGCCTTAGAACCGGAAAACCCTGTGTTGCGAAATAGGCCGCCGCCGAGATAACATTGGGTGACAATTCGCAACCGGCCATGCCATGAATGATGATGATCAGCGGGCGGCTGTGGGACTTGGTCGATGGGTGATATGCGGCGGAAAGGCTCTTGCCCTCGCCCATATCGAAACTGACCCGCTCAAAATCTGTGTCGAGTGGGGACGTGGGGCCTAAAATACTATTACGCATGGTTTGCAAATCACCGCCGCGCCATTTCAAACCCACATTGAAGTCTGGAATTTCAAGGCCGGGAACAGGGCGGCCAAGCTGCTGAAAACCCCGTTTATTTTTTCTCGCACCCATCCTCACCGCTCATTGTATGGTCATAGGTGATCCAGCCGGTCTTTTTGCCGAATTGATCATAAAAATTCTGGGCGCCATGATTATGTTCGGCAGTCATCCAGCGGATCACGGAACAATCCTGAACCTTGGCGATATTCTCCAGACGGTCAAGCAAAGCCTTGCCGACCCCCATGCGCCGCACGGAAGGACAGACAAAGATATCATCCAGAAAAATACCTACCTCTCCGGCCAGCGGGCGAAGGAAACGCCGATAATGAATAATCCCCCGTGGCTCACCATCAACCAGCGCCGCGATGCCGCGCAGTTCGGTCTCATGACCGTCAAGCCATGTCCAGGCAGTTTCCAACTGCTGCCGTGTCAGTGGCACTTCATAAAATTCTGCATAGGCTTTATACAAACCAGCCCATTTTTCGAACCCTATTTGCCGAGTTTCAACAACCTCTATCATCAGTTCCCTATATTTTTATGTGGTTTTTTTTGAACAGTATATCGTAAAAAAGCCGCACCTCAAGTTATTGAGGACGGCTTTTTAGAAATTTATAACGAAACGTAATTAAATAACGCCGTCGCGTTCCATACGTTTGCGATCAAGTTTACGCGCACGTCTGACAGCTGCGGCTGATTCACGAGCTTTCTTTTCAGAAGGCTTTTCAAAG
>JAGLJX010000471.1 GCA_023142175.1 Emcibacter sp. | reverse complement strand
GCGACAAGGCCATCTTCTGAGGAACCTGCCCGATCGACAATCTGTTGCAATAATTTTTTGGAATCGTCTTTTCTGTCTTTGGATGCATATAACTGCGCCAGAAAAAGTTGGTATTTAAGTACGCTGGCCCCTCTTTTAATGAGCGACTTTAACTCTGCCTCTGCCTCATCCCCCCCTTTTACCGTATTTAGGAAACGTACCACATCCATATTGGCTTTAATATCTTCGGGATTTTGGGCCGCCAATAACTTTATTTCCTTTTCCGCATCATCCTTACGATCATATATCATATAAAACCTGATCAGACTCTTGCGAAGATCTTTCTTACCGGGATAATAGTCCAATAGCTGATGAAATACGGCTTCTGCTTTATCCACGGCGCCCATGGAACCCAAAGCCTGTATTTTAATCATCAAAAGCGGTATTTCCCTGCTGTTTTTTTCCAATCCCTGATCGATAAATTTAACAGTAGCCTCATAATCCTTCTGTAAAAAACGTTCAACCGCCAGAACGGACACGGCATCCACATTACTTGGGTCAATCAACAAAGCAGAGTTAGCAATTTTAAGGGCCCCCGGCACATCATCCAGCTTGAGTAGGACCGCAGCTCTTAGAGATAAAACATCAGCATTTTCCGGGTAAAGGCTCAGGGCTACCTCACTAATTTCCAGTGCCTTGTCCAACCTGCCTGCCATCAACATGATTTTACTTAATTTCACCCGGGCCTTCAGATGATTTGGGTCCAGATTAAGAATATTATCCAGAATACTTGCGGCCCTTTGCCATTCAGAATTTCTTTCTTCAACCAGCGCTAAGCCATACCATGCCGGAACATATTTATTATTAATCTGAAGCGCATTGCGAAATTCCAAACTTGCTTTGATTACATCATCTTTTTCCAACAGTTCCTGGCCACTCTCATAGTGCGACGCCATCTGTTCTTCCGGGGAGCTACAGGCGACTAACGCCAATATTGCCGCAGAGGCAAACAAGTGTTTTGCTTTAAAACTAACTTTTGTCTTTTTCTTCATTATTATGTCCCTCTTGGAGTAAATTTCTCAATCATATTTATTCTGGTATATAGTCCGGCAAGTTGGAAACTACGATTTTTACAAATGACTTCAAACGGTCTTCTGCTATTTGAATGGTCTCCCCTTTGAATACAGGCGTTGTCAACCTGACCAAGGCTCCATCCGTTCTGTTAATTACGATTGAATCCCGCAAGAGATGCCATTTCATCAGATATTCATTAGACATTTTACGACCCCGTTGATCAAACCAGTAATAAACAAGTTGTTTATCAGATTCCCGTTCAATAAGGGCGCGGTTAAGGGGCAGCAACTGGCCCTCTTTCCCGCTTTCAACATAAATACGATCAAATTCTGTAATCAGCCAGCCACCACCGGGGATGCAAACCCGAGGAGAATGGGGAGAAACCCCTTTTCTCTGGGAAGAATAATAGGCCACATAAAGATTAATAATGCTTTTCTGTGGATGCCTATAATCTGCCAGAATATAATCTTCAACCCCCAGAAATTTCTCTATACTAGGCTCAAGATAAGACCGTCTCGATCTCCATTCATTCATTTCATCAGGAAAGGAGACAAAGCGCTGACGATCAGGTATTAATTCCCCCCGTCCAGAAACATAGAAGGTAGTTATCATGGCCGCGCATAGAGCAACAATTGACATAACCAGCCACAAGGGTGTTTTTTCTTTATCCTCAACTGAAACCTCTGCTGCCGTTATTTCCGGCAGACCAAACCGATCATAAAAACTGCCCCGTTTATCAAGCTTGGTAAACAGAAGCAGCTCCAGATATAACAGCGCGGCACAGGCCATGAAGATGACCCAGCCCTCGAAATAATGGAGCATTCCATCGGCCATGCCCACACCCCAATTATCAACCGCAACACCAATCATACCGATGCGGAAGCTGTTCATGACGATGGTGATAGGTACCGTAGATACGAATATGATCGTTCTCTGCCACAGAGGGGCTTTGAATAAATAAGCGATCAGGAAACCAAGGCTGGTTAGAGGGAATAAATACCGCAGGCCGCTACAGGCCTCGACTACCTGAAGCTTATAAATTCCCAGATCAATAACATTACCCTCCAGAAAGACGGAAATATCAAACAGACGAATGAAGAACACGCCTAATTGAGAGGAAATTAATTGAAGCCGCCAGGATAATATGGTGTCAAG
>JAGLJX010000470.1 GCA_023142175.1 Emcibacter sp. | reverse complement strand
GTTTTAGGTTAATGGAGTAAAAAATGGAAATTACTATTCTTGATAAAAAGATCGGGTTGAACCATCCCACTTATTTTATTGCGGATATTGCGGCCAATCATGATGGTGAAATCGAACGGTCCAAAGAGCTTATCTGGAAAGCAAAGGATGCCGGGGCGGACGCTGTAAAATTCCAACATTTTCTGGCAGAAGATATCGTAAGTGCCCATGGGTTTAAGAATCTTGGCAAGCAATTAAGCCATCAAAGTAAATGGGATAAGCCGGTTTACGATATTTACCAGCAATATGAATGTTCGCGGAACTGGACAGATATTCTGATTAATACCTGTGTCGAGGCCAAAATTGATTTTATGACCACGCCCTATGATGCGGCGGCGGTTGAAATGTTTGCGGACAAGGTTGCAGCCTTTAAAATTGGCTCCGGTGATATTAGCTGGATCGAAAATATTAGTCTTATCTCTGCAAAGAATAAACCCGTATTCCTTGCGACAGGGGCGGCTGATATGGCCGATGTGGAGCGGGCGGTAAATGCTATTTTGGCTGTCAATCCTGATTTGGCGTTGATGCAGTGCAATACCAATTACACCGGTGACGATGATAACTTCAATCATATCAATCTGAATGTCCTCAAAACATTTGCGACGCGCTACCCCGGTATGGTGCTTGGCTTGTCGGATCATACCCCCGGACATGCGACGGTGCTTGGCTCCATTGCCCTTGGGGCGCGTGTGATCGAAAAACATTTCACCGATGACCAGTCCAGAACTGGCCCGGATCATGGTTTTTCAATGACGCCTGCTACATGGGCGGAAATGGTGCAGAGAAGCCGTGAGCTTGAATCCGCATTGGGAGACGGCGTAAAACGCATCGAGGGAAATGAGATTGAACCCGCCGTGGTTCAAAGGCGATGCCTCAGGGCAACAGGTGAAATATCGGCGGGCACAATATTGCAGAAGGAACATCTTACCGCATTACGGCCTGCGCCTGAGAATAGCCTTGAACCCTATAAAGCGGAATTTATTTTAGGACGAAAACTCAGTGTGAACTTGAAAAAAGGTGAGGCCGTCTACCTTAACCAAGTGGAGGAAGACCAATGATAAAAGGCAAGATATGTGGTCTGCGCGCTATTGAACGAGATGATCTTGATACCCTGCTTGCATGGCGCAACCGCCCGGAAATGAGGCGTTTTTTCAGGGAATATCGGGAAATATCTCCGGCGCAGCAAACCGAATGGTTTGAAAATATCGTACGGGAAGACCCCCGCACACGTATGTTCTCTATCGTTCGCTTAAGTGACGGGGAACTAATGGGAGCTTGTGGCCTTTGTTATATTGATCAGATAAATCAGAATGCGGACTTCTCAATTTATATCGGCAAGGATGATCTTTATATTGATGATGTCTATGCCGTGGACGCTGCAAAACTGCTGCTGGAATATGGCTTTAAGGAGTTGAATCTTCACCGGGTATGGGCAGAAATTTATTCCATTGATGAGCCAAAAATCCGCTTTTTCAAGCAACTCGGATTTGTCCCTGAGGGAGTTCATCGGGAAACCCATTGGACGGAAGGAAAATGGGTAAACTCGCTTTTTTACGGCATGCTTAGGGCAGATTATAAAGAGCTTGGGAGTGAGACATAATGTTGTTTACGCGGATTAACGACTGTCGATTATGCGGTGGTTCGGATTTAATCGAATTTTTTGATCTGGGCGAACATTCCCTGTCCGGCTGTTTCCCCGGCCCGGATGCGCCCGACCCACAGACCGCACCCTTGGTTCTTTGCCGCTGTTCGCAGTGCCATCTGGTGCAATTGGGCCATGATACCAATTTGCAGGAAATGTTTACCTATGATTATGGGTACAGGTCAGCTTTAAATGCTTCCATGTGTCGGCATCTGTCGGAATTGGTTGGCTGGGCGACGGCGCATTGTCCACTGGGTAATGACGATATTGTGGTTGATATTGGTGCCAATGACGGCACGCTTCTGTCAAACCATGCGGCAAGCGGTGTTAAACGAATAGCTATCGACCCCATCATAGGCAAGTTCAGGGACGATTATCCGGATGACATTGAATGTCATGAAGGTTTCTTTAGCTTGGAAAATGCTCAACAATATTTAGGTGAACACAAAGCGAAACTCATCACATCCATTTCCATGTTTTATGATCTGCCGGACCCAAGTGATTTTGTCGCCGGGATTACTCATATTCTTGCACCCGAAGGTGTCTGGGTGCTGGAGCAGAGCTATCTGCCCCTGATGTTGGAACATAACGCCTTCGATACCATCTGCCACGAACATCTTGAATATTATGCCCTTTCTCAGATTGAGCGACTAGCCGATCATGCTGGCTTGAAGGTCATTGATGTTGAGCTAAATGACTGTAATGGCGGCAGCTTCCGAGTTGCTGTTGCTCATAAAGATAGCCACCACGCTGTGCGCTCCGCCAATATTGATGTGCTTCGTCAGCAAGAAACCGCCCTGAAACTTGATAGCACAGTGCCTTATGATGCGTTTCTCGAACGGGTGGAAGACATTGGTCGGGACATAAACGACTTCCTCAGGCAGGCCGAGAATGAAGGTAAATCGGTTTATCTTTACGGCGCATCGACCAAGGGAAATACATTACTTCAGCATTATGGAATTGACACAGGCAAAGTGACGGCGGCCTTAGAGGTTAATCCTGAAAAGTTCGGCCACCGTACCCCCGGCACGAATATCCCGATCATTGATGAAGCCTCCATAGGGGATGCTGTTCCGGATTATCTTCTGGTTTTACCGTGGCATTTTAAATCTAATATTCTTGCTAATGGCGGTGAGCTTATGGCGAAGGGGGCCAAATTCGTATTCCCCTTACCAAATCTGGAAATAGTCGGGAAGGACGATATATGACTACGCCGCGTTCTACCGGATATGATGTGATCATTGGTG
>JAGLJX010000047.1 GCA_023142175.1 Emcibacter sp. | reverse complement strand
GTGTGAATGTAAATACCCGTGATTTTGATGATAAAACAACCGCTTTAATCATGGCCACCAAACAGAAAGAAGCCCCGCTGGTTCAATATTTGTTGAAGAGTGGTGCTAAACCTAACCTTTATGGTAATGACGGAAAGACCCCTATGGTAATTGCTGCCGAAAACGGGGAACGCGTGATTGTCGCATTACTGATAAAATTTAAAGCAGATGTGGATCTTGCGGACAATAACGGAACAACCCCATTGATTGGCGCAGTACTTAGCCGGAAGGATGAGATTGTAAAATTGCTTCTTAAATATGGGGCTGATCACACATTGGAAGATTATTCCGGTCGCTCACCCCTGCAACATGCCATTGATAACCGCCGCCGCCGCACCGAAAAGTTATTGAAGGAAGCCGGAGCAACTTACTGATCTCACCCGCATGAACTAAGTGAATTAATTGCCGTATTTCTTGTCAATCAGGAACCCTTGATACATATGAATACCAACAGTTTTGCCGAATTTAAGGGCATCTTCTGAATCACAATGGCATAAGATAATTCGCATGTTGCCCTGATCATTAATAGCGGTCATAATTTTCTTTTTTAATGGTCCATCGAGCAATTGCTTATAATGTGCTTTCCAGTTTATCTTCAGAAAATCCACCGCCAGAAGCTCTCGGTCCAAAATAGCCAGAGATTCCAGATCAATAGCATCCAGACAGATTCGACAGCCCAAAGATGTTAATTTTTCCCGCGCTTCATAATATTTCTGAATATCTGAAATCACATCAAACAACCTCATTTCCAGAATCAGCGGCTGATTGTTCTGCTTCTTGAATATGGAGATGAATTTATCAAATTCCCGGGTAAAAATAGTTTCAACGTTAATGTTGATACTAATGACTTGTCCCTTAATCAAATCCCTTTGGGGAAGGGTTTGGAGCAACTTTCTATCAAAAGTCCGAGTTAATCGGTGAAACAGCCATTTGTCCGCATATATATCATAATTAGGCAAAAGCCTTTTTGAGACCTCTGCCGCAGAAATATAATGTTCGACGAAAATTGGCTGGGGCGTAGAGTTACCGACAATTACATAGGCTGTCTGATTTGCCAACATCTGGAATATTTCAATGTTAATCAGATTTCGTTCCAGCTGATCCAATTGTATTGGACCCATCGGGGTAGAGGTATTTTTTTTTGATGTGGAATTATAAAATGGTCTGGTTGTTTTTTCTGGTCTTGGGGCAGGGTTATTTTCAACCTTCACCAGTGTCTCGTTCAGGTTGGAAATCATTGATTTTAAGCTGGGGCTTGGGGCCTGATCGCTGGCCTTAACATCTTTCAGGCCATGTATTAATTCCAGAAACCGGTCCATATCTTTTTTTAGATCATACCAGTCACAAATGCCATCATCGCGGCCTGCATCGATATATTCCTTAATCAGCGGGCTTTCTTCAACCGCCCGGCGTGCACCAAGGATGGCCGTATCAATAGCTGCGATAGAGCAGTCTTTACAGATAAAAAGCACATCAAAATTGCTTGTCCAGAAAAGCTGGCCATTTTTAGTATGTATGAGTTTGTTAAATGCCGTGGCAATGGAACGGCGATGATAGGGTTGTTTATACTCCCGCTCCAACATGGAAAAATGCAAGTGAATACCACGATAGCCCTCCGGGTGCCGTTTGACCGGACGCATGGCGGATATAAGCTCATCTACCTGACATGGTGGAGCAGAGCTTTCCATATAAGCAGTATTTTCCATTGGTCGCATAACTCTTTTTACTCATTATCATACTAAAAAATAAATGCCTGAAATCGTCTGAATTTCATTAAGAAGGCCATATTACCTTTAATTTAGTTAAAATTTGGTATGTTTGGTCAGGAATGTTGCTGCAAAGGGGGATTTACATGCGGTGTAACCACCAGGCATTTTCGTTAATGGAATAAAATGGCCTATAGTGTAATACTGCCTTTTCCTTGACCACATAGGAAATCTGATTGTCCAGAACCAACCGGTCCCCATTCAAAGACACCACCAGTACCGCATGGGGAACATCAAGATTTGTGTCCTGAACCACAACAATGCGCATCTTATCCGCATCAAAGCCCAGCTCTTTTAATGACATATATTTGGCTATGGCATAATCTTCACAATCGCCGTCTTTTTTAAAGAATTGGCGCACCGATGCCCAATAGTCCGGAATACCCCAATTGATAATATCATTAATATAGGGCGCTTTGTTCATATGGGTATTGATTTCGGCGATCTGCCTTTCCGCAGGCTTGTCTTTCAGAAAATCCAGCAATTCATGCCAGGCCTGCCGATAACATTTCTGTTGCACGGTTTTGCGGCAGATTGTTTTGGGGACGGGTTCTTTCTCACGATCTTTTTTTATACGGTCCAATACGCCGTTCCATTTTTTAAAAGCGACAAGTTGCCGGCTCATGGTTTCATAGGAACCAAACAAACCAGTCCTTTCCGCAGTTAGCGACATGGCATAGGTTTTGTTATTGGCAGTAATTACCAAGCATAAAAACATGCTTATAAAACCGAAATATTTCACAATTTTCTTATCCATGAATTTTGGCGCGTCTTTCTAAAACAATTAAACATATTATAATAATTAAGAGTTTACGACATAACTATATACGGGGTAAGGTTACCCAAACCTTAAGAAATCAACTACAGCTTGCCGAAAATAAAGGGCGGAATGGACCTTGATACATGAATTTGAGACCTAAATCAGCCGGAGTGGCTTTGGCGGTGATGGTGATTGCCGGGGCTGTGGTTTCCCTGTTTCTGGCCTTGAAATTTGCGCAATCCGAATCAGACCGGGACAGCCTTGTATGGCAGCGTCAGATGTCGGTTGTGATTAACAGCCGCGAAGTGGCGGTCGAAGAATGGCTTGCGGCGCAAAAAAAAGTTATCGCAAGACTAGCGGATAACCCCTCTTTGAGAATTTATCTGGGTAATTTGCAAGAAGGGGACGTGACGCAGGAGATGACAGGGCAATCTCAGGAAAAACTGGCACAGGCCGCTTATCTTGAAAATCAGATGAAGGCCGTTGCCAAGCAAAATGGATATATCTCACAGGTAAACCGGAAACTCAGGATCAAGGCTAATCTGGATATCCCCCGGATTTCCGGACTTGCCCTGACCAATCCACAGGGGCAGATCATTGTGTCCACAGCCGCAATGCCTTCGGTCATTCGCCCGGTTGCGGGCTTTCTGGCGCGGGGTGCCGATAGTGATGTGATAATTTATGGCCCCTATGAGGTAGAACAAGGGCTTCCTGCCATAGCCTTCATTGCTCCCGTTTTCGGGGTACAGGATGACAACAGCAGTCCGGCCATCGGTTTTGCCATTGGTATTAAAATTTTGCCCAAAGAGTTTTACCAGAAACTGATTCAGCCCGGCGAGACGGCCAAGACAGCAAAGAGTTATCTGGTGCGCACGAACGGTACGGCCATGGAATATTTATCACCCCTAAGATCCAGAAATGGTGATGATTATGAGCCTTTGACCATAGTTTTGGATGCAGAAAATGCTGCACTCGCTGCCGTATTTGCGCTCAGAAATGCCGCAGAGACGGTGGGGGGCTTTGCCGAACGGGTTAATTATGACGGGGAACGGGTTCTGGTCACGGGCCGGAAAATAAAGAACACGGACTGGGTATTAGTGCGCACGGTGAATTCATCAGAAGTGATGGGGGCCATTATGGCCCGTAAAAGAACCATTATCTGGATAGCAGGCCTTATCATTCTGGCGGTGAGTATTTCCATATTGCTGATCTGGCGTCATGGCGTGTCTGTGCGACTGACCCGCGCCGCCGACAGGCAGAGAATTCTGATCAGCAGATATGAAAAGCTTAGCCAGTTTTTACAGATTGTAACCGATAGTCAACATACGGTGATCACGGCCGTTGATGATCAGGGTTGTTATACCTTTGCCAATGCTCAGGCCATCAGAGATACCGGGATCAGCCATCAGGAGATGATCGGCAGAAAAGCCACATCCCTGCCCGGCGCGCTCAAATCACCGGAGATGGAAGATCATTATCTGCAAGTTCTGAAAACAGCACAACATATTTCCGTTGTCGAGAAGCTGCCGGACAATGGCATTACCATAAAATCCGACTATGTTCCCCTGTCCGTGGATAGGGAGAGCGGCGTTCTGATGGTTACAGAGGATATTTCCGAATTGGTGCGGGAGCGGGAGCTTAAGGAAACCGCCTTGAATAATCTGGTCAATACCCTGACCATGGTTATCGACAGTCGCGACCCCTATAGCGCCAGACATTCAGAACGGGTGGCCATAGTGACTGACGCTATCGCCCGGGAAATGAATGTTGATGATGTGGCTCGTGAAACGGCCAATATTGCGGGGGCGTTAATGAATCTGGGTAAAATTCTGGTGCCCCGTGAATTGCTGACCCGGCCCAAGGGGTTGTCAGAGGATGAGATAGAAACCATCCGCACAAGCCTTATGAAGACAGCAGATATGCTGGAAACGGTTGAATTTGATGGCCCGGTGGTTAAAACCCTGCGGCAGATCAGGGCCCATTGGGATGGTTCGGGTATACCGGATGGACTGATGGGTCAGGATATTCTGGTATCGGCACGGATTGTGGCGGTGGCCAACGCCTTTGTAGGTATGACGAGCGCCCGCGCTCATCGGGCCGGCATGGATATGAAAGAGGCCGCCTTTTTACTGCTGAACGATGTGGAACGTATCTACGATAGAAAACCTGTCACCGCCTTAATGAATTATCTTGAAAATAATGACGGGATGGAAAAGTGGAATGATTTTGGTGTGCCGCTAGTCGGAATTCCTGAGGAAACGGAATAATCACTGACAGTGACTAATTGTCGGTTTTATCTTTGATTAATTTTTGCAGCCGGATGATTATTTCATTGCCTTCATCACCACCGGATCCTTCAATCTCTTCGGATATAACCACATCCATAGCGATGATATGAGCCCGCATGACATCTGTCTTCATGTCGGTGTTTTTTTCCATATAACGAACATATTCGCATAGCGAAGAGGCAATGTCTGTCATCAGATAATAACCAAAGCTACCGCCCAGCCCTTTAATATTATGGGTCAGATCGAATATCTCAGATACCAGACTGTCCGGTCTGGCGACATCCTTCCGCTCTAATAAGTGAAGATGGGTATGCAATTTTTCAAGTTGTGTCCTTGTCCAATGCAGATAGGTGTCTTTTAATTTATCGATGCCCTGTCGGGTATCGGGAATAGGCTCTTTTCTTGTATTCATTGACAGCACCTGAATTTATGGTGGTAATACCAGCTAAGGTTGTAAAAAAACCAGCAAGCTAACAAGCCAATAATAGGGAGTTGAAATGAATAAATCCTTAATATTATTTTAGGATATTACTTTAGTAATTTAATAATATTAGTAAAAGGTAAATAATAAAAACCGATAAAAAAAAGCCTCGCCGGTAAGGGCAAGGCTTAGTATTAAGTACTTATCAGGGCTAAAGTACTCAGGGTATTTTCAAAAAAAAGGAACGTGAAAATCTGGGGATATAATCCGCTGTATTAGCGGGTATTATTTGTCCCAGTCTTTCATGATTTCTGCGCGGCTCTGGATCATACCATTCGCTATATAGACGCATAAACCACCAACTAATACTGTCACAATCATGAAGGTTGCGGGAAGAAGTAAATGTGGTCCCGCTAACAGAATGGACATCAATAACAACAGTGAGACGATGCCACATGCGACGAATGTAATTGTATTAGTCATACTTTATCCTTTTCAACTACCTGAGTATAGTAACAGCCCTTAGAAACCGTTATCATTGATATAAGTCAATTTGCAGAATGTTTCAATGGTAAACTAGACTCACAAGTCTTCCCGGTAAAAGATATGACTGCCGACCTGAATTGTGGGCTGCAGGGACTTGGCCCATCTGGGGCTGACATATTTGGCGTGATAATGCGTGGAGCGCGCCGTCACATCACTGGTGGCATTTCTCAGCGTACCGCCTGCAACCCGCCGTGCTACATTCCAGGCGACCAACTCGTAAGGGTTATCGGACAGGCCATCACAGGCAAAGGAAAACTGACAACGGTGGCGGCGTTTTTCATTCTGGAAAACAACCCCGCAGATGCTATTGGGATAGCGCCTGTCCTTGACCCGGTTCAGGATCACGTAAGCCACGGCAACCTGTCCTTCGAAAGGTTCGCTACGGGCTTCAAAATACACGGCCTGAGCCAGACATTTGAAGGATTTATCGGATATATCCATTGGCTGGAGGGTCATAAGCACAGCCACGTCCGCATCATAGTAACGTGACGGGTTGCTGGCCAATAGATTTGCATCCATCTGGCCAGTGGGTTGAATAGAGGCTTCAACCTCAATTTGAGGCAAAAGGGAAAAACCCAGAAGTAAAAAACAAAATACGACGGCTACTATCTTAAGTATGATCTTATAATTTTTCATAAGTCATGCTCCTGTTTTACCGGTATTTAAAAACCGGATGGTGTATTTTGCTGAAAAATGGTTCAGCAAAAATGTCTCGACAGATTATTATCTCTCGAAACCCTCTATTAAGTAGGCGCTTTTTCAGCGTTATTATTATAGAAAATTAAGCGGCGGTATCTTTGTACCCCATTCCCGCTACCGGTGAAGCCATCCAGTTTCCTGGCCCGGATTTATCTGCATCCTTTAAAAATTGCGATCTAGTGTTGCAGCGCAGCATATACTACGATTCGGAGCGATTTATATCAAATTTTACCAACTTGTCAACTATTTGTCAATTTTCTGCTATTTCTGCACGTGGCGAGAAAGCGCGTGCAATCATTTTACGTTCGGGCTATTCTCATGGGTATGAAGAAAAAGACTATTAAACTCAATTCGTTACAGCGCCGCACCTTGGCCCTGTTTCAGGTATTGGCCAGTAATCCGGAAAGCTCAAGCCTGAATGATGAAACCGGGGAGGTTACGGTGTCATATCTGCCACAACCTCACGGTGACCATGTTCATATAGGTAATTTTGTGGTTTCCGGTCAGGATGCCAGCGGTTTTGCCAACGAGGCAGTTTGGCGGGCCTTGGCACGCAAGGGGTTAATCAGGTCAAATTTCCCGATTCAGGCCATATTAACACCGGCGGGACTGGCTTTTGAGACAGGTTTCAGGGATCAATTCGAACATTCAGACCATTAGGAGACAGACATGAATATTTCCAAAACAATCGCCGTGATATGTGCGGCCTCTATTATAGCGGGGACAATGGCGACAAATGTCTTGGCGAAAACGCTGGATGAGGTTATTGCGGGCGATCAGCGGAGCGACAAGAACAAGGCGCGGGACAAATACCGGCATCCGAAAGAAACGCTGGAATTTTTTGGCCTGACAGCGGATATGACTGTGGTTGAAATCTGGCCCGGTGGCGGTGGTTGGTATCAGGAAATTTTGGCACCTTATCTCAATGACAAGGGAAAATATTACAGCGCCGGATATGATCTTTCATCGACAAAAGAATATACCATAAAGAATAACAAAAAAATTGCAGAGCGCTTTGCCAGTGACGTAAGTCTGTATGGAAATGCGACTACCACAGAACTGGTGCCACCGGAAAAGGTCACTATGGCCCCTGCGGGATCGGTGGATATGGTGGTGTCTTTCCGTAATTTCCATAACTGGCAGATGGGCGGTACTGAGCGAGAGGTTCTCAAGGCGGTTTACGACGCCCTGAAGCCCGGCGGCATTTTCGGCATCACGGACCATAGGAGCGATGATCCGGTAGAGAAAGACGGTTATATCAAGCCATCCTATTTGTTGGAAGTGGCGCAGGAAGCCGGATTTATTCTGGTGGCAAAAAGCGAGATCAACGCTAACCCCAAAGACAACCATCATCATGTGAAGGGTGTCTGGACACTGCCGCCGCGTCTTGCAGGCGATAAGGCCGACCACGATAAAATGCGCGCCATCGGCGAAAGCGACCGGCTGACCTTTAAATTCATGAAGTCGGTGAAGTAGGGGTTTTTGGGCGGACAAAGAAATTATCTTTTTGCCTGTTCTTTATCCGGCCATTGTTTGCGCAGGATGGTGACGGGGGTAATGTCGGAAATTCTGTCTTTGTTCGCACCAGGTAACTATTAATCTTACCGACCCAGCTAAGCTATAGCAATGGGTCAGATACCAGCGCTTGGGCCTGTAATTCTTAATGCTGTTCATCACCCAGCATACCCAATGACCACATGAAGCCGACCACCGCGCCTTTTAGGATTGGTAACAGGCTTAAGGACAGGACAATGGCAACGCTGGGCCATAGGATCATCTGGAACATTATGGGCGGATGGTAAGTTATTTCCACCAACAGCAGCAATGGCACCACAATATGCCCGACAATGAAGATGGTCAGGTAAGGGGGGAAATCATCGGCGCGTATTTCGCCGATCGGGGCGGCGCAATTGGGGCAGTTGTCTTTTAGCTTCAGGTAGCCGTCAAAGATTTTGCCCGTTTCGCAGCTGGGGCATTTTCGTTTGAAGCCAGTGGCGATTGAACGCCTTTTGCCGTAGCGGGGAAAATCTGTCATATCCTACTTTCTTAAGCGCGTGATCAGGCTGGAGGTATCTTGTCGACCGCCGCCTTCGGCCTGAATTTCGCTGTAATATCCGTTGACCATCTTGGTCACGGGCAGGGCGGCCCCGTTCACATGGGCCTCTGCGAGTACGATTTCAAGATCTTTACGCATCCAGTCAACGGCGAAACCAAAATCAAACTGATCCTCGATCATAGTCTGATAACGGTTCTCCATCTGCCAGCTTTGGGCGGCGCCTTTGGATATCACATCAATCACATCGCGGGCATTAAGTCCGGCGGCTTCGGCAAAATTGATGCCTTCGGACAGCGCCTGCACCAGACCGCCGATGCAGATCTGGTTGACCATCTTGGTAAGCTGGCCTGCGCCCGCGGCTCCAAGCAATTTTGTTTTTTGGGCATAGCATTGCAAAATGGGATCAACATTGGCGAAGGTATTTTCCGCCCCGCCGACCATGATCGTCAGGCGGCCATTTTCCGCGCCGGCCTGCCCGCCCGATACGGGGGCATCAAGGAATTGCAGACCTTTTGCCCGCGCTATTTCGTCTAATTCACGGGCGAGGGTGGCGGATGCGGTGGTATGGTCGACAAATATAGCCCCGTCTTTCATGCCTGAAAATGCCCCCCCATCGCCAAGGGTGATGGCCCTCACATCATCGTCATTTCCAACACAGGCAAAGACAATATCGGCCCCTTCGGCGGCTTGCTTAGGTGTCTGTCCAGATGTGCCGCCATATTCCGCTACCCATTCAGAGGCCTTGGTGGCGGTGCGGTTATAAACGCAAACCTCATATCCGGCTTTTTGCAGGTGGCCCGCCATGGGATAACCCATAACACCAAGGCCCAGAAAGGCGAGTTTTTTCTTGAGCATATAGTTTACCTTTAATAATGGGGTGGTTTTTCATCTGCGGCATCCCCGCCTTCTGTGGGGTTCTCCAGATTTTCCAGTCTTGCGGTGGCGTGGGATAGATGCTTTTTAAGCCGGTCTATAACCTGCCACTGCTGACCAACCATATCACTCAAATCCTGAATCTGCTGATCCTGATAGGTGATGGTGCTTTCTATTTTTGACAAGCGTGCTGAATCTGTGGTCATGGCCATACCCTGTGAAGTTTAAGTCTGTACAGGGTATAGCGCAATCTGACCTATCGTGGCAATCTGGAATTGCCCATAAGAAATTCATCTACGGCGCGGGCAGATTGACGGCCCTCGCGGATGGCCCATACCACCAATGACTGACCTCTGCGCATATCACCGGCGGCAAAAATCTTACTCGAAGATGTCTGATAGCTTTCCGTATCAGCCAGAACATTACCGCGCTGGTCAAGGGCGACGTCCAGCTGCTCGAGCAAACCTTCCTTGACCGGATTGGTGAATCCCATAGCCAGCAGAACCAGATCCGCATCCAATTCAAACTCACTGCCCTCGACTTTCTGGAATTTGTCATCAACCTGATAACAGCGCAGGGC
>JAGLJX010000469.1 GCA_023142175.1 Emcibacter sp. | reverse complement strand
ACTTTAATATTGACACCGTAAACATAAAGTGGATAATTATAAAACTTACTTTGGGAGTTTTATTTGAATAAATGGTGTTGCCCACAGGGCCGGAAATCATACCATCATGGTAACCTACGCGAAACTTTGATTGAGTCCGCATTGGAAATCTTGAAAGAGGGGACACTTGCCGACCTGAGCCTCAGGGCTTTGGCGCGGAAGGCTGGTGTGTCTCAGACTGCGCCTTATCGTCATTTCGAAGATAAGGAAGCTCTGATTGCGGTGCTTAAAGAAGAGGGTATGCGAAAACTGGGCGAGGGCATGAAGGAGCTTATGGCGGGGGAGACTGATCCACTGGAGCGTATGCACAAGCTGGGCATGAAATATGTGGAATTTGCGGAAATCTACCCGGCTCATTTCAAGGTTATGTTTGAATATGAGTTGCAGGATTATGATAAATACTGCGCTCTCCATGATGTTTCTGATGATAGCTTCTGGTGCCTTCAGGAGACGGTAGACGAATGTCTGGCCCTGCCCAATGCCCGCAAGGTTGATCGATCCGTTGCTCAGTTTGGGGCTTGGTCAATGGTTCACGGGCTGTCCGTATTATTGATGAATCAGTCTCTGATAGAACATATGAAGGAAGGTCATTTAGTTGATTTGGGAGATAGAAATCAAATCGCCGAACAGGTGACAAAATTCTTTTGTGAATCACTGGTAAAATAAGGAAATTTTAAGTGTCTATTTTAAAACGGTTGGGCAATATGCTCAAGGAAAAACCTGTTCAGGAAGAACAGAAGAGGGAAAATGAGAAGCTTGCAGCAGCCGTTTTGATGGTGGAGGTCGCCGCTAATGACGGGCAGATATCACGCATAGAGCGGGAACATATTCTCTATCTTCTGGAAAATAAACTGGGGTTGTCAGAAGCAGAAGCTCTTGAGCTGTTTGTCGAGGCACTCGCCACCCAGAATGATAGCCATCATATATTGAGCTTCACCCGCAAGATAAAAGACCATTTTGATGAGGCAGGACGGGAACAAATCCTTGAACTGATGTGGGAAGTGGTCTTTGCTGATGGGAAAGAGGATCTTTATGAAAGCAACCTGTTGCGCCGGGTAACGGGACTGCTTTATGTTTCTGATAAGAAAAATGGTCAAATCAGAAAAAAGGTGATGGCTAGCCTAAAATAAAACAACAGCAGTTTTTGTGAAAAAGATGTTTTTTTGGTTGTAACCTGTTTCATAGATGGTTATGCAGGTTTGTGTACGTGATAAAGCCCTCTTTGGGTAAATTTTTTTTAGGAGAAAGCCGTGACCTATTTAGTCACTGAAGCATGCATTAAGTGTAAATATACGGACTGTGTAGAAGTTTGTCCGGTCGATTGTTTTTACGAAGGTGAAAACATGCTTGTGATTAATCCTGATGAATGTATTGACTGTGGTGTCTGTGAGCCTGAATGTCCCGCAGAAGCCATTCTGCCAGACACGGAAGACGGTCTGGAGAAATGGTTCGAAATCAATGAGAAATATGCTGCCGTATGGCCGAATATTACTGAGAAAATTGATCCGTTGCCCGGTGCTGACGATGTGCAAAGTGAAGAAAATAAACTTGCTGCATTAAGCGAAAAACCCGGCGCAGGTACCTGATTTTAGCTAAAATCCGACTGATATATACGGTGCTAATCCCAATTCCTGCTCAGAAGAGAATTAAAACTTCATTTTGTTTTTAGAATAGCGTTGCAATTTGCAGGTGTGTTTTCCCTGAAAATATGTTATAATGTTCAGATTATAGAGCATTTGGAATAGTTTTTTAAAGCTTTGTTCCAAATGGTTAAACTCGAATGAGACCGTTATTGATGTCAGGTTAGTATGGCTTGGCATATGGTATTATTGCGATTCTTGCGGTTTTTAAGTATTTGTTCACCATATTTTTAACATATTTTATGTTATTATGGTTCAAGTTCTGAGGCAGGTTTTTAAATGTAGCAAGCGGTCTCTCGTGATTTGTGTATTAATTGGAATTTTACGAAACCAATACTTCGTAATTAGTTTGGAGTAGTATTTATAAGATGGCTAAAGATAGAAAATTGGCCTTTGCGGTAGATGAACATATCGTTTACCCAAAGCATGGTGTTGGCGTAATTATGGAAATTAGCGAACAAGAAATTTCCGGAATGAAACTGGAGCTTTATGTTATCCGGTTTGAAAGTGAAAAAATGACACTTCGGGTTCCTACAAATAAGGCTGAGCCTTCCGGTATGCGGGGATTGTCAAGTCCGGTAATCATGGATAAGGCCTATTCCACACTGAAAGGACGCGCCCGCGTAAAACGCACCATGTGGAGCCGTCGTGCCCAGGAATATGAAGCGAAGATCAATTCGGGTAATCTGGTTCACCTGGCCGAAGTGGTACGTGATCTGCATCGTGGTGGGGATCAGACCGAACAGTCATATAGTGAACGCCAGATATATGAATCAGCCATAAGCCGTTTGGCCCGTGAGGTTGCCGCAGTTGAAGAAATTGCTGAAAAAGATGCTATGATAAAATTGGCGGAAGTTATGGCTGCCGCCTGATTATCGTTTAAAATATAATCGATGAGAGAAAAGAGCCTGTTGTTTTGCAGGCTCTTTTTGTTATGATAGACGATAAATAATGGTAAAAACACTGGACGATGTGAATATTTATGGACGTTACTGACCTTTCCAATATGGATTCAGAGAAATTTGGCTGTCTCGATCAGGCAAAACGGGTTTGGGCTGTTGGGGCCATTCATGGGGACGTTTCCACATTGAAGGCCCTTCACGAGGAATTGGTTCCGCGCTTTCGAGTGGGAGATAAGCTGGTTTATCTGGGCAATTATTTTGGTAATCAACCCACTGCCATCAAGACATTAAATGAATTACTCATTACGCGCCGCAAACTTATGGCTGTGGGCGATATCTCGCATCCCGAAGCCTTTGTTTATCTGCGAGGTGCGCGCGAAGAGATGCTGACCAAACTTCTTCAATTACAATTCGCCCCCAACCCGTTAGAGGTAATGGACTGGCTATTGGGCCATAATTTGGGCGCCGTATTGGAAAGTTACGGAACGAAGGAAACGGTGGCGCGCGGTATCGCCCGCGAAGGGACCGTTTCTATCTCCAAATGGACGAGCAGCCTTCGTCGGGCCATAAATGCTCATCCCGGTCATTCGGCATTGCTCAGTAGCCTGCGCAGGGCGGCCTTTACCAGAGAGGGCACAGTATTATTTGTCCATGCTTCTTTGGATGTGTCCAGGCCCCTGAATATGCAAAAGGATAATTTTTGGTGGGATAATGGACGTTTTGATGACATTAACGACGCTTACTATGGATTTTCAAGAATAGTGAGGGGGTATGATCATTCAAACAAGGGACTACGTCTTAATCATGCCCATACAGCAACATTGGATGGGGGGAGTGGTCGCGGGGGCGCATTGAATGCTGTTTGCTTCTCTACTGCGGGGGATATGCTGGACCAGATATCTATTCGGTCGAAATAGGGTCTATCTAGGGGGATTTTTTCTGGCTTTGCGATAAAACACCATTAATTTGAGATCAAATTGATTTTGCCATATCGCTTTTTTCAGAATCCTCCGATATATTGATACTTGGAAGATATCACATATATAATAATGAACTACGGACTCTGTAGAGCTAAAAATAGACTGCAGAATAAAGGATAATAAAAATGAAAAGTGCCAAGTATTTGGTCCTTTCCGTTTCTGTGATAGCTCTGGCCTCATGCGCTGCTGTACCGGTGACGGATAAGAATCTTCCATTCTCTGACATTTCTACCAACTGGAGCGCCAACGACAAGGCGTCATCTGATGTGCGTGATGGATGGCTGACTGATCTTGAAATAACGGAATTATCAGACTTCGTTGATGAAGTGCTGACCAATAATCCGGACTTTAAGGCTACTGCCCACCGAATGGAAGCCGCAGGCTATAACGCCAGAGTGTCACGGGGCAATCTATACCCTACGTTAAACGCTAATTTCGGTGCCAGCCGTCAGCATGTCAGTAATCCTAATGTAACAAGCAACAGCCTGTCACTGGGGTTTGATGCCCGTTGGGAAGCCGATGTATGGGGCCGACTATCTGCACAAACAGGAGCGGCGGATGCTAATTATGCCGCGGCACGATATGATCAGGCAGGTGCCAGACTTTCCCTTGCAG
>JAGLJX010000468.1 GCA_023142175.1 Emcibacter sp. | reverse complement strand
TGAAATTAAAAGTTATATCTAATGTGCCAAAAAGCAATGCGCCGTTAATCACCGAGCGGAAAATATGATGAAAAAAGAAATATCTGACATCGAGCCAAGCAGATGCACTTTGCCATATATATTTGGGAAACAAAAAGCGAAAAAACGCCTTGAGGGATGCTTTATGATTGGGGTCTGATTTGGTGTTTAAGTAATAAACATACAAAGCAAAAATCGTAGCCGTAACCATATAAAGCCAAAAAATTCTTTGGCTGGGAATAAAGGGGGCTGCAAAGGCAATGAGTATCTGTGTCTCAACAAAAATATAAAACTGTTTAATAAGCTGTATAAAATTTTCTAGCATGCGCATTTCAGTCCGTACGGCCTTAGGTCAGTTCGTTTGCCACATAGCTATACTGATAGGTTGTGATCTCGTAGCTGTTGTCGTAGGGGTCTCTGAAATATAGCGACCATGCGGCTTTGTGATCGCTCAGCCGGTCTACCAAATTCTGCTCCTCCAGATAGCTTTTCCATTCCAGAAACTCTTTGCCCCCTGTGCCAAAGGCGATTGCAGTGGCGGGGGTAAAATTTTCTCTTCTGAATAAGGCCAGATGAATTTTACCCGAAGGGTCTTCAATGGTGAGTGGCCCGCGCTCATCCTCTGACCAAAACCTGAAGGGTTCAACGATGGTGAACCCCAAAACATCCTCATACCATTTAGCCGCCTTTGCCCGGCTCGGAACATAGACATGAATATGGTCAATTCCTTCGAGTTTTGGTGACATGGTACGTCCTTTCTAATGATCCTTAAAGTGTGCCGAAAATACGGTCTCCTGCATCGCCCAGACCCGGTGTGATATAACTTTTCTCGGTAAGTTTTTCATCAATGGCGGCGGTATATATTTTTACATCAGGATGCGCGGCCCTAAGTGATTCCAAACCCTCCGGCGCAGCCAGAAGACACAGAAAGGTTATATCCTTCGCCCCGGCTTTCTTAATCCGGTTCAGGGCCGTGATGGCTGAGTTTCCGGTGGCGAGCATGGGGTCCACCACCAGACAAAAACGTTCTTCCAGATTAGGCGGAGCCTTGAAATAATATTCCACCGCATGAAGATCATCGGGGTCACGATACAGACCCACATGACCTACCCGTGCAGCAGGAATGAGGTCAAGCAGACCCTGCGCCAGCCCCTCACCAGCCCTTAAAATAGAAAAGATACACATTCTACGTCCCGCCAGTTCAGGTGAAGACATGGTTGTTATGGGGGTTTCAATTTCCACATTCCGCAGCGGCAGGTGGCGGGTGACCTCATAACCCATCAACAGACTTATTTCCCGCAGCAAGCTTCGGAAATGCGGCGATGGTGTCTGTTTCTTACGCATGATTGTCAGTTTATGTTTGATCAAAGGATGATCAATCAGTGTTACCCCATCCATTTATTTTAACACTCCATCTAAGATTATCTGAGTGGCCGTTTTCTTAGCCTGTTTGTAGAATTTATCATCGTCCAGAGTTTTGCCCGTTAATGTTTCAATCTGTGCTGAAAAGTCAGCATAATGCTGGGTTACAGCCCAGATCATGAAAATCAGGTGTATGG
>JAGLJX010000467.1 GCA_023142175.1 Emcibacter sp. | reverse complement strand
AGTGGTGATCCCGACGCGATTCGAACGCGTGACCCCCAGATTAGGAATCTGGTGCTCTATCCTGCTGAGCTACGGGACCGACCTTGTGAATGGTCGTCTTTTAACATGGGTTTATCGTCTGATCAATTAAAGAAATTTATCAGTCCAATGGCTTTGCCATATGAACCGTTTCATCCTTGTGCCAATGCAGTTTTACAGCTCCGGTCAGGGTGGGAGAAAGTGAAAGAATAAAAGATATACTGGCTTTTTGCGCATTACGTATCGTGATTTTGGTGTCTGGCGATGTCATATGCTTTCTCTCCTGTAGTTTTTATTTTTTAATATTTTAGTCTTAATTAATGACAAAATGGGGAATTTTTAGTATGGTAATAGTCCTTTTTATATATTTTCTATGTTGCATTTGTAATTTCAGTGCTCAGGCTATTAGCCATATACGAGCTTGTTATAAGAACTTTCGACAGTAGCTATAATTTTTTTTAATATTAATGTGATGCTATCTTTAAAGTCAGAGAGCTAAAAAGCTCTTTTATTGTGCAATTATTCTTGGAGTTTTTCCCCATTTAGTTGTACAGTAATTAATAGTCATGATTAAGAAACCTTGACGTGAAACAAGGTGAATGTTTAGGTGTTAATACTTTAACAATAGTAGTTAAGTATATATATCTAAAGAGGTTGATTATACATGGAAGAATGTAATGGCGAAGAAGCTGGTAAAATATAATATTAGAAGGAACCATAAAATTCTCACAAAATATGAGTGGGAAACATATTTGAAAGTGGTTCCGAGGGAATCTGCAAATGCTGCATTTTCATCTAGAATACTCTTAACGCCTTCGCGGGATAGCCTTTCTATTCTTAATAACACTACCCATGACACGGTTAATAAATTAGAAAATGAAATCAAGGAAATTGTCTTTAAAATAGACAGCAGAATGCGCGGCGTTGTTTATATAAGTATTCCCCCATCGGAAAAGACATATCATATTCAACGGGAAACCGATAAATTTAAAGCCGTTCGTGTCTGCGTGTTTTTCAGTGAAGAAGCTGATGCAGATTTATTTTATAAGAATTGTATTGATGGAATATCTTTTGTTCTTGAGTAAGTCCCGCCTGATTTTATCCGTCTTCCATTGATTATACATCCGCATAACTCATAATATCGGTATGGCTTTTTTGTATGTGAAATTAAAAGCAGGACTTAAAGGGATTATGACATCAGGAACTTCCACGGCGATGTTTCACAGCCTCTTTCCTGTAATACTTCAATTAGAACTGGTTTGCCCAGCGCAAGGGCGCGTTCCAATACAGGTTTTAATTCTGCAGGGCTGGTAACGCGGTATCCTGTAGCCCCAAAGCTTTCGGCCATTTTAACAAAATCCGGGTTATTAAGATCGGAACCGATCAAGTTGCTGTTATATTGCAGGTTCTGGTCACGACGTACGTTTCCGAAGGCTGAATTATTAAAAATAATTGTAACCACGGCAATATTATATTGTACGGCAGTTGCCAGTTCCTGAACCCCGAACATAAAGCCACCGTCACCGGCAATGGAAATTACAGCTTTTTCAGGGTTTGCAACCTTAACCCCAAGCGAGGTTGGAAAGCCAAAACCCAGATTCCCCTGATAGCCGCCACTGACAAATGTCAGCGGCTCATAGACGGGAAAGCCATAGGGTGTAGCAAATCCCATCTGGCAGACCTCATCAACCAGAAAGCCGTCCCGGGGTAGTACATCCCGGATAACCTTGAGATAATCCAGCTGGGGTTGAATTTCCTGAACTTCCAATGCTGACTGTGCCTTAGCATCGGCGATCTTTTCCCGCCGACCGGAGGTCGGAACAGCATTTTTAATCAGCGCAGTGATCAATTCACTTGTGCCCGTGACAGCATCGGCAACAACCGGCGCGTCTGTATCAAGCTTATCCATTTCTAGCGGATCAATATCCAGCCGGATCAATTTTCTACCCGGCATCCGGCGGATATATTCCATGAAACCGCCCCAGCGCATGAAAGGAATTTCAAGGCGGGAGCCGATACCGATAATCACATCTGTTTGCGGCCATAATTTAAAGGCGGACGCTATATTAAGGCCCAGTTCCTTGTCATCTCCCACAATACCACGACCGCCGCGAAAGCCGACCACAGGCGCTTCGAGCAATTCGGCAAGCTCGCTGATTTCTTTGCCTGCATGCTGGGCGCCGCTGCCAACAAAAATCATTGGGGCTTTGGCT
>JAGLJX010000466.1 GCA_023142175.1 Emcibacter sp. | reverse complement strand
ACAATGCAGATAGTCCGTCTATGCCATGATCAGTGAAATCATAACCGATTTGGGCATCAATGATTGTTTCAGCTTTGATGAACACCATATCATTCGCCAGACTTAGACCGGAAACTTGACCGAGGAAATCTGACCGATGGCGCGCACTAACCCGTGCCTGAAAACCATGTTTCTCATAATAGAGTGTACCATTCAGAACGGTTTCTGACAGTCCTGGCATATCAATCTCAGGCGCATCCTTAGTTGGCCGTACAGAGGCCTTTGTCAGGGATGCACTGAAGAGAACACCAAATCCGTCAAGAGATTCTGAAACCAGAGATCCAGGTAAAGAGGTTGAGAATTCGAAGCCATACATTCCGCCGCCTTCGCCATTGGTAGGTGACCAAACGGAACCTAAGAATGTTGCTGGCTGCGCCTGACCCTCAGGGATAGTTGCTCCTGTAAAGTCCTGGATATTACCCTGGTCAAAATGAATGTTTTGTAGCTTCTTATAGAAAGCCGCCATGGCAACATAACCACCTTCACCGAAATAAGTTTCGAAACTCATGTCAAACTGGGTTGCCATCCATGGGCGAAGTTCAGGGTTACCACCCCAACCGCTCCACGCAGACTGCGTAGGATCAGTGATGCTCGCATTGGTAGCATTATAGTTAAAGCCACGTGAAGCGTTCATTTTATCCATCGGCGCACGGGCCATAACACGGGCACCGGCAATACGAAGGTATGTATCTTCAGCAACTTCAAGGCTTAAGTTGGCGCTAGGCAGGAATGTCCAGTATTTGTCGCCACCTGTAACGTCTGAGACAACAACAGTACCATTGTCATTGATAGCAGCACGGCCTTCTGAACTCTGGTCCGTATGAACCGCCTGAACACCAATGTTACCTGTAAGACGATTACCATTAAACTCGGTATCGATATTTGTCTGCACATAAACATTAAAGACTTTTTCTTTAACCTTCCATGTATTCACGGCACGGGCTTGATCAACACTTGTCACATCAGTTTCGATGTAACCACCATCATCATAGAAAGCCAATGAATCGTAGCTAAGCATTGGGCCCATACCAAAGAAATCAAGCGATGTTGGCTCCAGAAGATATTGATCAGGAACTGTCAGCATATGATCCGGATCATCCAAATAGCCCTTCAATGTCAGGTAAAACCCGTTATCGGTCAGTGATTTATCACGTGTGCTATAACGAGTACCAATTTCTACGCTGCTAATGGCGCTATCTTCAAATTGACGTTCTGCACTCAGACGAATAGCGGAAAGCTCATCTTTGACAACAGGTTTGTTAATAAAGCCATCCTGACTGTTTGGACCAAGTGGGTTACCCCAGCCGAAAGGTCCACCCAACTTGATAACATTCGGATCCGAATAATCAAGACCAGGTGAGAAAATAGCAGAACCATCGTCCGTCATTTTGAAACCGATCTCATCCGTAGCACCATTACCGTTGCCACGTCCTGTACCGGCATAGCTTTCCATTGCGCGCAATGTACGGTCAACTTTGGAATAAGCGATATCGCCTTCTACTGACCATTCGTCATTAACCTGATATTCAGCATTCCAGCCCGCAGACCATGTTGTAACATCACGGTCGGTGACATCATTACGAACAACAACAGCCGCGTCATTTATAACGCCTTCGGTAACCAGACCATTTTCCACTGTAATGGGTGTAACGCCGCTATTGCCCCATCCGGCGCCCCACTGGCCCGGAATCTCAATACCACGCAAACGCTGAACGTTGCTGAATTTTGAGTAATAAACATCAACAACCATATGAAGCGCATCATCTGGCTCATATTCAAACACACCCATAAGGCCGTCACGTGTCAGTTTATTTGATTTTACAAACGGTTTTGCACCACCAAGAACAAGTGGGTTATCACTATTATAATCAAGGTTTGGATAGCCCCATGCCTGCCAGCGTTCTTCCTGTGAAGGAGACACCATGCGGGCATAACCAAG
>JAGLJX010000465.1 GCA_023142175.1 Emcibacter sp. | reverse complement strand
ATGACGCCATCACCTGCATAGCCACAAGGTTGGCTATCAGACCATATTGCACCAACTTGTTATAATGAAACAGGGTGTAGGGTGCTACGGCACGCTCCGCCCCCAATGTGGTGAACAGCATGGTACCGATGTAAAATCCAGTCTTTCTGACCCACCCCCTGTTCTGACCCGACAACCTCACCCAGCGCAGGTTTATTTTCTCATAGGCCGCCACTAGGGCCACCACGGCGGCAAAAGACATCTGAAAGCTGACCGATAGCACGGCCTCCGGCGTAAGTACCAATATGACCATGGCCGCAATCGCCACCAGCCGCAGGGATATGGCCTTGCGGTCCACAAGCACGCCCAGAAACAGGATGGAAGCCATAATAAAAGCCCGCACAGTCGGTGTGGAGCCGCCGCTTAGAATAACATAGACAACGCCCGCCCCTATGGCGATCACCGCAGCCCATTTTTTTATGGGATAACGCAGGGTAAGATGCTCCGAACGGGAGAGCAAAAAGCGAGAAAAGAAAAACGCCGCGCCGCAGAGTAAGCCCATATGCAAACCGGATATAGCCAGCAAATGAGCCAGGCCGGAATTGCGCATATCATCGGTAACATCAAATGATATTCCCGATCGCATCCCGGCAATCAAGGCCGACGCCATGCCACCGGCATCACCGGGAAGGGCCGCCCTGATATCCTCCGCCATCTTGTGTCTTTTCCTATTGGTGAGGCCACTAGCATCAGGGCCTTTTTCAATGATTATAGGCTTGCTTATCCCATAGCCCACGGCACCTATGCCCTGAAACCATATCTGGCGGGCATAATCAAAATCTCCCGGCATAGTCGGCGGTGGCGGGGGCAGCAGTCCGGCTCTTATTTCTATTCTGTCGCCGGGATACGGCAGCTGGTCAAATTTTTGAACCTTAATTCTTATTTTATGTAGCTTCTTACCTTTATATCCTCTTGATATTATTGGATTTTTCAAAATAATATGTAATTTACCACTATTATAATGCCGTACATCCGTGACCAAACCCGTGATCATTCTTGGGGATAGTTTCTTGTCCAAAACCGGCGTTGCCAGCATCCAGCTTCTCACGCTCCCCGACATAAACCCTGCGGCCCCAAGCAATAGAGCAATCAGGATTAGCCGAATCAGAAAATATCGCCAGAATATGAGCAGTATTGAAGCGAGAACAGCGCATACCCCCGTCCCCAGATATAAAGAGGGTTCAGTAGATAAAGAAAAGTACCCACCAATTCCCAGTGCAAAAAATACAGGTGCCCACAACAACAGCCTGTCATGTTCCTCAAATAATATTTCCTGTATTTTATTTATTGCACTTCCTCTACCCCTTTTTATTTCTTGAAATATAAAATATTTATAACTTATTTTGGCATTTTAGCATAACAGGCTTTCAATTTTGGTATATTTTTGCTAAAAACCAGTCAACTAAAGGACATATATGTCCTTTCCCAAGATGTGGTATTTCCCTGCGTGGACATTATGCATATTTTCTATGCTCCTGTGTTCATACAATAAAAACTGTTGGACTTGTTATAAAATGACGAAGAAAGTTATCACACGCTTCGCCCCATCTCCTACGGGGTTTTTGCATATCGGTGGCGCTCGAACCGCCCTGTTTAACTGGCTGTTTGCCCGGCATCATGGCGGCGACTTCCTGTTACGGATAGAAGATACTGATCGCAAAAGATTAACAGAGGGTGCTGTAGATGCTATTCTTGACGGCATGAACTGGCTTGGGCTTACCCATGACGGGGAAGCTGTCAGCCAATATGCGAACCGTGAGCGTCATACGGAGGTCGCCCAGGAACTTCTGGCTCAGGGCAAGGCCTATCATTGCTATTGCTCGCCAGAAGAACTTAAAGAAATGCGCGAAACTGCCCG
>JAGLJX010000464.1 GCA_023142175.1 Emcibacter sp. | reverse complement strand
ATCTATGAGGATTTCTCCCGCCGTGATCAACTGTTGAAACTGGCCCGTTTTGAAAGTACTGGAAATCAAGGCCTACAGAGCCTTGAGGATTATGTGGGCCGCATGAAAGAGGGTCAGGAAAATATCTATTATATCACCGGCGACAGCCTGGACGTTGCCAAGCGCTCACCCCAACTGGAGGGCTTTAAAGCCAAGGGTATCGAAGTGTTGTTCCTCACCGATGCGGTCGATGATTTCTGGCTCCAGATGGTACCGGACTATGATGGCAAGAAATTCCAGTCCGTCACCCGCGGCTCTGCAGATCTTGGCGATAAAAAAGACGGTGACGACAAACAAGATGAAAAAACCACGCCGGAAATGGCTGCCCTGATTGGAATATTGAAAGCAAACCTGGAAGGGTCGGTCAAGGATGTCCGCCTGTCCAGCCGCCTGACCGATAGTGCGGTCTGTCTTGTCGCTGATGACGGCGATATGGATATTCACCTGCAAAAAATTCTGCAACAGCATCAGCAACTGGACCAAACCACGCTGCGGGTTCTGGAAATTAATGCAGATCACGCGCTGATCAAGGCCATTGGTGCCGCCGCCACGGGAGAAAATTCCATAAATGCCCTGAAGGATGCCTCAAACCTGCTTCTGGATCAGGCCCGAATTATGGAAGGCGACCTTCCGCAAGACCCACAGGCCTTTGTCCAGCGGCTTTCCACAATCATGATGGGGGGGTTAAAGTAATAGCCAACAACCGAACCCTTCTTGGGTGAGGCAAGGCCGCCATAAAATATTTGATGGCGGCCCGAGTTAATACGAGGATAGTGCAAGCGCCGGCGATTGAGGTAAAAACAAAAAAATTACTTTCTCAGCTTAGCTGCCGCGATGATCGGGCCGGTTTCATGGGCCTGTAGCAGCAGCGCATAGGCATCATAATTAACGTCACCAATATCTTTTCTGGACAGGGTCAGCTTGACATCTTCCCCGGTCCATCTGCCGATACGCTTTATGGCCTGCACAACATTATGATATTTTCTGACCTGACCGCTGAGTTCACCTCTTTTAATATTGACTGTCTTTTCAAAATCATAGCCAACAATCCAGATGGTCGCGGAAGTTTCATTTTCATTTCCGCTGATCCTTAGGTCAATCATACCGCCAGTCAGATCAAAGGTAATATCCAGACCTGTCGGTTGATAATCTCTGGTAGTTTGCCGCACATCCTCGACCATTTTATCAATCAGGTCCTGTCGTGAGCCGATAACGTCATGATCACCCTGAATTATCATTTGCGGCGTGTAAATACCGTTCTTCCCCAGGGTGATATTATACTTTTTCTGCCGGAGGGTACATTCCGGCCTGGCAAGCGTGTCTTCCCAACCCAGATAATTCCAGTAATCAACGGAATAGCTAAGGGCCAGAATATTCTCCTGCTTGCTGAATTCCGTAAGAATATCATCAGCAGGCGGACATAAATTACATCCCTGAGAGGTGAAAAGTTCCACAACAATGAGCGCTTGATCGCTGCTCTTTACCTGTGCCGTCTGCGCATATGAAACGCTAGTCCCCGACAGTAAGAACAGGCAAAGAAAAGATAAAATTCTAGGTATAAGTAAAAATATTTTCATGTGTTCAGATTAACTTATAAAGAAATAAACTACCAATCACACTATAGTGATTTTAGGTTTTAGCCGAATAAAATTATCTGCTCTTGACTATCATTATTAAATAGCTCTAGGGTATGATAGAAAATAAAACCCGACCTATACGAGGTTTAAATCAGAAAAATGCCATTAGTGCAAAAACAAAAATTAACTGTGGGGGCATCAATCACTGAAAGCTATCGCTTCCTCACAGGGCATATGCCGCATTTTTGCCGTCTAATCTATGGTCCATTGTTACTCTGGGTAATGGTAAAACTCGCCGAACAAATTCTCATGCGGGAATATGATATCCATATGGATGGTAAATATTTACTGCATCTGTTCACGGCGGCCTTCGCCCTTGTCTGGTATCGGCAATTTTTGTTAGGGGATGATTATGGCAGTTATCGGCTACTGTTAAAAACAGGCTTCACCGGAACCCAGTTTACCTTAAAGCGTTTCGGACGCAGCATTGTCAGGGTGGTTGTGATTACTCTGGCCCTGTTGATCCCCGCGATGATCATTTCTATCATCCTGTTGATCTATTATCAGAACCGTGGCCTGCCATTTTCTGATAGCGTTATACGAATGATCGCCATAAAAAGCACTTTCATTATCATGCTAATTCTGTCGCCCATTCTGGTCCGACTGTCTCTCTATACCGCGGGCTTTGCACTGGGACGATCTGAGCTTGGCTTTAAACAGGTTTGGAAGCAGACCCGGGGTTATACCGTGACTTTATGGTGGATCACGATCAGGGGTTTCCTGCCTCTGAGCATATACAGCTATGTAATAAACTGGCTTCTCCATGAGGCCATCAGGAACACATCGGTTAATTATATCATATCAACCTTAATGATAGAGACGCTGTCCGGTATCCTGACCTTTATGGTGCTTGCTATAGTGGTCGCCGCTAATGCCGAGGCTTTTCGTATTCTGATCGGAGTCAGAGAGAGCGACCCCGATCACACAGAATAGCCTATTCCGCCGCAAGAGAGCGCAACACATAATGCAGGATGCCGCCGTTAGCGAAATATTCAACCTCATTAGCAGTATCAATGCGGCATA
>JAGLJX010000463.1 GCA_023142175.1 Emcibacter sp. | reverse complement strand
TCTAAGCGTGACAGATTAAAATCATCATTGCAGGATGTGACAATAAACAGCGTATCAATATTAGCCGCCACCATTTGTTGGGAATTATCCGTTCCCGCCGATTGACGTTTGATCAGGCTCTTGCGATCAAGAAGGCGCAGAAATGCCCCCGTGTTGCGGCACACCAAGAGCCAGTCGCCTATGGTCGCCTGATGATCATCCTGTTCCTTCAGCATTTTTCCGCTAAGGGACAGGGTGAATTCCTGACTACCCGTAGACAGCACAAGCTGCCCCCGATGGACAGCCATCACTCGGCAGGGTTGGGTTTCCTCATAGTCTTCTGAAGTTAATTGTTGTTGGTAAAATGCGCTCCAGCCAAGGGCGGTCAGCGCGGGTATATCTATTGGCATTATCTTGTAACCTTATTTTTGTCGAACCATGTCGACAACAAAACCATATGCGACTTGAAAACAAGCCACAATCACTGACAAACCCTTAGTCAGGATGGGTCAGTTTTTTCGTCCGGGTTTATGGTCAGTAAAACAGGCGGCGTATGCCCCTGAAACGTGATCAGCCCCGGCTAAGGATACTCACAATCATAAAATGCCTTTCTGTAATCTGGTAAAAATATAACGGAACGATTTGGGAAATACACTAAAATAATTTATAATGTGCATTTATGGAAAAGGAGCTTTTCTCATGTTATCCAAAATATGCAATAAAACAATACTGCTGACAGCCTTGGCAGGATTTATCGTTTTCAGCCTCTATGGCTTTGTGGTTCATGGCTTGTTGCTTCAGGATACTTATAACAGCCTGCCAAGCACTATGTGGCGGAACGAGGCGGATAGTGAAGCCCTGATGCACTGGATTTTCATCGCCTATATCCTGATGGCCTGGATGCTGGCTGTGCTAAGGCCCGGTTACGTGAAGAATCTTGTTTGCGGGCTTCAATATGGTGCTGCAGCGGGCGTTTTTCTGGGCTCGGTCAATTTGATCAACTATGCCATCCAGCCCATGACAATAAAAGTAACCATAATCACTTTCGTAGCAGATGTTGTTATGATCGCACTGGTCATGGCCGTGATGGCAGTTGTCGCGAACAAGCTCGCGGATAAAGAGACTGAATAGACAGCATTGAAAGTGATAAAGATTTCTTTCCGAACACGCTCATTCCCCATGAATGAGCGTGTTCGGTGAGGGGGGTTATTTCATCATCTTCTGCATCTGAAGATTGACATCAAAATAGAAACCCATTTCATCGCCGGTTTCACTGTCGGTCACGGTCATTATTATATATTTTCCCAAAAAAAGATATGTTGATCACAAGCCACTGGATTCCCGCCTTCGCGGGAATGACGAAGGAGAATTTACCACCCAACCTCAAACGTCACCCTGAATTTAGTTCAGGATGACAATAGAGGACTTTCCGATACCTCCCCACCACCCCGTCATACCGGACTTGATCCGGTATCCATTTTGGCATCAGAAAAGATCTTTCGGAATAATGATATAGTGAAAGGATGGAATAACTATTTCCAAAAACTTGTGCGAGCAAGAGTTTCTGCTATTCTCGATTGAGTG
>JAGLJX010000462.1 GCA_023142175.1 Emcibacter sp. | reverse complement strand
CGATGTCATAATCTTCGGCGATTGACTGGGCAACATGCAGATGCCCTTCGTAAATTTTAGCAAGGCCCGCATCTATAATATCTTCGTGCAGTTTTTCCTGTTCTTTAAAACGGAAAACCTTTCCGGCTTCATCAGACAGAACCTTGGCAATGCGGTTAAAGGCCACATAATGGTAATAGGGGTCATAGACCGAGATCACATGAACCGGAACATTCCATTCCTGCGCCAGCGAAAAAGCTGACAGAAGTCCGCCGTATGAGCGTGCGGAACCATCTACCGCCACCACAATCGGGCCATCAGACAGATTGCGTTCAGGTTGTTTGATGATCAGGGTGTCAATGTCCGTGCGGCGCGTAACCCGTTCGCAAACGGTACCGATCCGGCTACCGGGAATTGCACCAAGGCCAAGGGAGCCCATGATCAACAGATCATATTTTCCGCTATTAGCCTCTTTAAACATTTCCGTATAATTCTTACCCTCGAGGGAGCTGCGCACATACTCAAGCCCCTTTTCCTGACAGACTATTTCGGCCTGATCAAGATAGGAATCTGTGATGACACCAAGACCTTTGGTAATCAGATCATCATGGATATCACGCTGTTTTTCAAGCTCTTCTTCTTCGCGGTATTGTTCTGGAAGTCCACCTTCCATCTGACGAAAGCGCACATCATGGAGCTTGGCCGCAAAGACATGAGCACCGGTAATTTTGGCGCCAAAAGCACTGCCGATGGTCGTGGCTTCATAGACGCCCTTGTTGGAATGATCCGAAGCATCTACGGCGACAACAATAGATTTATAGGTGGGAAGAGGTGCTAAAATCTCTTCCTGTTCTTCTGCAATTTCAACTGACATCAGTTCATAATCCAAAAATAGATAAGGCCACCGATGACAAAGAGATTAACAATGCCACCGGCGAAAACAAACTTATCAAAGCCATTTATCTTCATTTATATTCAAAGTCCCATGTCACGCTACCGCCTGCGGTAACGGTGACTTTACCTTTATTCTCACCGAGCGTACCGTGCCATGTTTTGATTTTATAGGTGCCCGCAGGGACATCGCCAATTTCAAATGTGCCGTCTGCATTAACAACCGCATAGTATGGGTTTTTGGCAACAAAAACGAAGCTATGCATGAAATCATGGGCATCACATTCGATTTTCATACCGGAACCGCGTTTGAATTTAACGGCCTTGGTGATGGTACCTGGCTCAGGCTGGCTGACGTTAAAAGCTGTCTTTTTAGCTCTGCCGATCATTTCATAAGTATGGATATTATGCATGACACTATCAGAGTTTGTAGCTTCAATCGTGCCTTCATTATGCATGACGGTGAAATAAGGGTCAAATGCACAGGCTTTTTGATCTACTTTAATATCAAGTGCAGGGAAGGCTTTGCCGGTTTTTACTTTGTCCAGATAAACCACAACATCATTGAGCGCACCGTTATTGACTTTAACAAAATCAATTTCGCGGGCCGCATCGCCACAAACGGCATTGTCTTTGGTCACAGCATATGTTTGCGGGGCAGGGTCATCACCGGAGAAAGTAATTTTTCCCACAACAGAGCCACCATTTGCCACAGGGGCTTCGGTATATTTAGCGGCCAATGCCACAGATGGTATAGCTAGGGCCGCAATTGTTGTGGCTAACAGTATCTTCTTCATAATATTTCCTTATTAGGTCTGGTTATTTTCGTATATTCCTTGCATCATTTCGATGACAAATCGCCTTTCGGCACTTGAGGGTACATCTTCCAGCTTAGCCAGAAGGATGGGGGTGGCGATATCCTCGCCAAATATTATAGCAGATTTTCCAGCATCTGCGGATAAGGCCCCGCCGTCTGCAAATCCTGTATCAATAATATTACCCAGTTCCTGATGTTGACCAAGAGTGGTTAATATTTCAATAGCAACACGGCGTACCCCATATTCTTTATCTTTTAAATGTGACGCAATGTGGGCAATGATATCAGAATTGCTCCGGTCAATGAAACTTTCCAGTGCGCGAAGGGCCTGAATACGGACTTCAGAACTATCATCATCCGCCGCGGATATGAAAATTTCCATATGGTCACGATTGCCGAGTTTACCCAGCGTGCGAACCGCATCAATACGAATCTCAATATTGTCAAAACTGGTTAGGTCAATGATTTTCGCCAATATTTCATCTGAAATAGAATTGCGGTCTTGCCCCCCAAGCACAGTCAAGACCGCCCGTTTAATTTCTTTATTATCATCGTCAAGCATATGAATCAGTGTTTCAAACACGTCTTCTTCACCCATCTGATCGCTCAGAAGCCGGATAGACAGAAGTCGTATATCCAGATGAGTATCAATGTATCTTTTTCTGGAGATGGGCGTGAATTTCTCCATATTACTCTTAACTATTTGCCCAAATTCCTGCATATCGTCTGAGAGTTCTTCCAGAGTATCCTCGATATTCTTAGGTTCAAAATGAGTGTTTGTAGCTAGTTTCTTTGCCACATCGTCATTATCCTGCTCGATGGCAGCTATGGTTGAGGCTGGGGCGGTGTCATCTTCAGCGGAAGTTTCTTCTACTTCGGCTTCTTCTTCGGTTTCTTCTTCTAATGCTTCGGTTTCTTTGGCTTCAACTTCTTCTTCGATATGCGGATTTATAATGTCCAGCATTATCTGACGGGGGCAGAGCGCATCTTCTGTCGCAGCCGGAAATTTGCTCAGCGCATTAAGCGCCGCGTGTCTTACCGCCTGATTCTCATGGGTAATGGTTTTTTCTAGCGCCTCAATGATGGCCGCCGTCGGTTCTGTGTTTGCGAGCAGCAATGCCGCCTCATGATTAATGCGGGCATCTATGTAGTCATTTAACAGCGCCTCGCACAACATTTCATCACGACTTTCGTCATCACAGAGCGTCAAAAGACGCATGGCAGCTATCACTTCATTGCCATTTTCCATTAACATTGATTTATTCAGGCTATCAATTAGATCTTCGTCAAAAAAATCTTCTTCTTCCGCTGAGATGCTTTCAACATTCTCTTTTTCTTTCAGAAGATTATAGAGGATATTAAGCGCGGTGATTCTAGCCTTCTCATGGCGGTCTCTGTTCATGGTTTTGGCAGTGTCGATCAAAGCGTGAGATTTTCCAACCATACTGCTGAAATGCAGGGCGACTTCCATAGCGCGGGCACGGACATTTTCTTT
>JAGLJX010000461.1 GCA_023142175.1 Emcibacter sp. | reverse complement strand
TGAAGCCAATGGCCGGTTCCCTCCAATGTGACAATCTCAGCCGAAGGGAAAAGCTCGTAGATAGCGGGGAAATATTCCTGCTTAACATAATCCGACAAAGAGCCACGAATGAATAGGCTAGGGCCTGAATAGGGCGGGCCGTAGGGCTTTGTTGAAAGGTCTGCGTAACCATGCTCCAGCCCGCTCACATTAATACGCCAGGCAAGGGCGCCATCCTCTGTGCGGGACAGATTGGTGAGCAGGAACAGGCGCACCTCAGGCAATTTAACATAATCTTCCAGAATTACCCCGGCCTGCTTGCGCGATACGGGGTTGCTGCGGGTGACTTCATTCAGGCCTTCGAATATGCCATCATGGTGATGGGGGTATTCCACCGGTGCAATATCCCCCGCGATCAGCTTTGATACCCTGTGCGGGTAATTAAGGGCCAGATGCATGGCGACCTTGCCGCCAAGGGAATGGCCCATTAAAATAGTGCTTTCAATGCTTTGGCTATCCATGAATTCGATTATATCCGCGGCCATGGCGTCAAATGTCACGTCATCATCATGGGGGGATAAGCCGTGATTGCGTAAGTCCAGACAATAGACCGTGTAATGCTCGCCATATTTTTTGGCAAGGGAACGGAAATTGCTGGCTGAACCAAAAAGTCCGTGAAGGATGATTAAGCTCTCGCCGGAGCCGACCTGATCAAGATTAAGTTTCATAATATCTATAGATATAACCAGAATTTGATCGGTAACGCGACAGTTAATTTAAAGAGGCCTTAAAAAAATGAAGCAAGCCCCGGGGTAGGGAGCTTGCTTCGTATCGAGGCAGGTAAGAGGGGTAGTAGGGGTAATTACCGTTTGAGAGTAATTTAACCTGTCCTCAACCCTTAATAGCCTGTTGCAGGTGCGCAATAAAAGCATCATGCGATGAAATGACTTATTGTTGCGATGAAGGGGTTTATTTAAGAGAAATCAATATATAAGGGATGATTTTCTTGACGATGATTGCCACACCTTTGGAATTTGGATGCATGGCATCGCTTTGATTTAATTCAGGATTTCCCGCAACCCCCTCCAGAAAAAAGGGGTAGAGGGCATCATTATGTTTTTCGGCAAGTTCGGGGAAGATGCGGTTGAATTCGGCACCATATTCACCGCCCATATTTGGCGGTGCAATCATTCCGGCCACAAGCGTTTTTAGCTTTGCATCCTCCAGAATAGTGAGTATTTTTTCCATATTAGCGCGGGTTATATCCGGTGTAATCCCCCGCAGGGCATCATTAGCCCCCAGTTCCACAATAACCAAATCCGGTTTTGCACTCGCCAGAACCCATTCGAGTCTAGACAGGCCGCCGGATGTTGTATCCCCCGATACCCCGCCATTGACCACGGTAATATTATGACCCTGAAGCTTAAGCGCCTGCTGTAATTGCCGGGTGAAACCCTGCTCTGGTACCAGACCATATCCCGCCGTCAGGCTGTCGCCAAATGCCAATATGGTATAATCAGCCGCCATAACAGATTGTATTTTTATCGCGGTTAATAGCATAGCCACCGCAAAGCTCTTGATAGTTTTCAAAGTATTCATATCTTTACTGTTATACATTTAAAAAAGTAATTCAATATTTGTGGGATAATAATGACGAATATGGCAATTTTACAGCTAAAGGATATTTTCCTCAGCTTCCCGGGCGAGGGAAATGAAATTAAAATTCTCAATGGGGTCAATCTTGACATCATAGATGGCAGCTCTGTGGCTATCCTTGGGCCCTCAGGCTCCGGAAAATCAAGCCTGCTATCCATTATGACCGGATTAGAGAAGCAAACCGGAGGGACGATCTCGGTCGCGGATCATATACTGGATAATATGAATGAAGATCAGCTCGCCCTTTTCCGGCGGGATAATATTGGTATTGTTTTACAGTCCTTTCATCTGATTCCCACCATGACAGCTCTGGAGAATGTTGCCGTGCCACTAGAACTTGCCGGCAAAAAAGACGCCTTTTCTGTCGCAGAGGAAACCTTGAACCTTGTGGGCTTATCCCACCGCTTAAGCCATTATCCATCTCAGCTTTCCGGTGGAGAACAGCAGAGGGTAGCCATCGCCCGCGCCATGGCGCCAAATCCAAAAATTATCTTTGCCGATGAGCC
>JAGLJX010000460.1 GCA_023142175.1 Emcibacter sp. | reverse complement strand
CCGGCATGATCATTGTAATCGCCGCCGGAAACCGGGATGATACGGATACGGATGCCACCATTGCACAGCCGGAAAATTCGGCTGCGGTGGCATGGGCCGATTGGGCTAATGGGCAGATCATCGTATCAGGTGCAGTTGGACAAGCTTCCCTTATTACGGATTTCAGCCATCGGGCAGGTAGTGTTGCAAAAGAAGTATTTCTGGTTGCCGCAGGGGAACGTGTATTATCATTAGGTGAGGATGGCGCTTTCTTTTTCTGGGATGGTACGTCTTTTTCCACCCCACATATTTCCGGCGCGGCGGCTCTGTTGATGGGCGCTTTTCCCAATTTAACCGGCCAGCAGGTGGCAAACCTGTTGTTTACCACGGCGACGGATCTTGGTGCTGTTGGCACTGATGTGATCTATGGACGGGGTCTGGTTAATCTGAATGCAGCCTTTAGCCCTCAGGGCACCACATCTATTGCTGTAAGGACGCCTTCGGGGGAAATGACCATCGTAGGCATGGACGGTAGCGCCCTGCTTGGTGGTGAAGCCTTTGGGGGATTTGCTAGCCTGTCTCTTGGCTTAAGTGACAGTATGATGTTGGATGGGTATGATCGGTCTTACCGGGTTGATCTGGGTCAGAGGGTTTTTGGTCAAGGTGAAACTATCCGGCTTGAATCTCTTATGGGTTCCAATAGGGCTTACCGATCTTCATCACTTCAGCTAAGCAGTGATGCAGAGGTCAGATTTTCATGGAATGAGGACTGGCGTTTTCAGGAAGTGGATGAATATTATTTCTCTCATCAGAATAATGCCAAAAACCGTAGCCATGATTTACGGATGAAGCTGGACCTGTCACTGGGTGCGGATCAGAATATGACCTTTGCTCAGGGTCTTTCCCTAAAGGAAGCTATGGAGGATTATGATCAGAATGATTTCCTGACCATAGGAAAAGAAGGTTTTATCGCGCTCATGGGACGTAAAGATAGTCAGAGTGCTATATTTGGCCAAACGCTTACACCAAAGACCAGGCTTGATCTTGTGGTCGGTCACGGCGGGATGGAATGGCAACAGTATAATCTAAAATCCGATACTTACGTGATGATGGCGCGGCTTGATCATAGTCTGTCTGCTTTGGTGAATGTTGGTTTTGACCTTGGGGTGATGAATGAGGAAGGCAGCGTATTGGGCAGCCTGTCAAGTGGTGCTCTATCGCTGGGTAAGGGTGCGACGACAACATTTATCAATGCCAGATTTAGTATGGATATTGTCGATGGAATAAATTTCTTTGCGAGGACATCTTACGGGCTGACGGCTGTCACGGCGGCTGATTTAAGTCTGGTGGAGCAGATAGAAAGCCTGACATCGGGTAGCTTTTCTATCGGTTTGACCGGAGATTCCCTGTTCCAGAAGGGGGACCGTTTGAGTTTTGCCATTAGCCAGCCGCTCAGAGTGATGGGGGGGCAGGCGGATTTATCCTATGTCACTGCCAGAGATTTTAACAAAGATTTACAATCAGGCAGCCTGTCTTTCATCAGCAATCAGGTATCACTGGCCCCTGGCGGACGGGAAATTGATTTTGAGCTAGCTTACCGTGTTGCTAATATTTTTGGAGCGCGGGTGGATTTTAATATCATGCATCAGATCAGCCCAAATCATAATAGTGCTAATCCTGACAATACCGGTGTTCTTATTCGGCTAGGGTCTGAATTCTGATATTCTAGAGTTCTTTTGTATGGGCTATCACCCATTGTTCAAACTCATCTGCAGGGATGGGCTTGCTGAAAAAATACCCCTGAAGCACATCACAGCCTTTTTGACGCAGAATTTGAGCCTGTTCCTGGGTTTCAACACCTTCAGCTACTACGGATAGGCCAAGGCTGTGACCAAGGCGAATTATAGCATCCGTAATGGCGGCATCGTCATGGTCATCCGCAATGTCGCGGATGAAGGACTGATCGATTTTCAACTGGTGAACCGGAAAGCGCTTCAGGTAAGCCAGAGAAGAATATCCGGTTCCAAAGTCGTCAATGGCAAGTGATATGCCAAGGCTGGAGAAAATTTCCAGCTTGGCCGCCACGGCGTCCGTATCGCCAATAACCATGCCTTCGGTAATTTCCAGCTCAAGCCCCCTTGGATCGAGGTCGGACATTTTCAG
>JAGLJX010000046.1 GCA_023142175.1 Emcibacter sp. | reverse complement strand
AGCTTCATGGGCCAGCCCGGCCATGTGAGGTCTTTGTCTTCCGAAACCGGCGGTTTTGGCATGATCTCAATCTGGGTTACGGAAACCGCACCCTGACGGAAGGAAGTTCCGACACAGTCAGAGCCAGTGTCGCCACCGCCGATGACAATCACTTTTTTGCCTGAGGCCAGAATATCTTTTTTGTTGGGTAGTGGTTCGCCAGCGTTGCGCTGATTCTGTTGAATCAGGAAATCCATGGCAAAATGCACGCCATTCAGGTCCCGACCGGGGATCGGCAGGTCGCGTGGCTGTTCTGAACCGCCCGCCAGCACAATAGCGTCATAATGTTCCACCAGCCTTTGGGCAGGAATATCCTTGCCCACTTCCATAGATGTCCAGAAGGTAACACCTTCCTGTTCCATCTGCTGTATCCGGCGGTCGATCAGGCTTTTTGCCATTTTAAAATCAGGTATTCCATAGCGCATCAGGCCGCCAGCCCGCCGCCCTTTTTCATATATCGCCACATCATGACCGGCACGTGCCAGTTGCTGAGCGCAGGCCAGACCCGCAGGGCCAGAGCCGACAACGGCGACTTTTTTACCAGTTTTCTCAGAAGGAATTAACGGCGTGATCCAGCCCTCTGCCCAACCCTTGTCCACGATAGCACATTCGATAGTCTTGATGGTCACGGGTTGATCATCAAGGTTCAGCGTACAGGCCGCTTCGCAGGGCGCGGGGCAGATGCGTCCGGTAAATTCCGGGAAATTATTGGTGGAGTGAAGCGTATCCAGCGCACCCTGCCAATCTTCCCGCCATACCAGATCATTCCAGTCGGGGATCATATTATTGACCGGGCATCCCGTATGGCAGAAGGGAATGCCGCAATCCATACAACGGCCCCCCTGTTCGGACACTCTATTATCACGCAAAGGATTGGTAAATTCATCATAATGCCGCACCCGGTCACCCGCAGGGGCGTAGGTCCGTTCCTGACGGGTAAATTCCATAAATCCGGTAGGTTTTCCCATTATCTATTCCTCTTAATTCAACGTTTGACCGGTATAGGCAGACAGGACGGTTTGGGTCGGGGCCATTTCCTGCAGGGCGCGGCGATATTCCACCGGCATTACCTTGACGAATTTCGGCAGATAGACATCCTGATTATCCAGTATCATCTGGGCGCGTTTGCTGCCCGTATAGCGCACATGATTCTCAAGCAGCGTCACCAGACGCTCCACATCATTGCCAGACATATTATTACGCAGCACATCAACCTTCCCGTGACTTTCCAGCTCGCCGGACTGATGTTCGCGGGCCATGGCGTCTTCTTCGGGCATAGGCTCAAGTTCGACCATTGCCATATTACAGCGTTTGTCAAAATCACCCGCTTCATCGAGCACATATGCGATGCCGCCGCTCATACCTGCGGCAAAATTCCGGCCCGTCTCGCCGATGACCACAATGCAGCCGCCGGTCATATATTCACAACCATGATCTCCGACACCCTCAACCACCGCAATGGCACCAGAGTTACGGACGGCAAAACGCTCACCGGCAACCCCACGGAAATAACATTCGCCGCTAACCGCACCGTAAAGCACAGTATTGCCGACAATGATGCTTTTTTCCGGTTCAATCTTGGTGTCGGTGGGCGGATAGATCACCAGACGACCGCCGCTGAGACCCTTGCCCACATAATCATTGCCCTCGCCGGACAGTTCCAGTGTCACACCCTTGGCGACAAAAGCCCCAAAGCTCTGACCTGCGGTGCCGGAAAGTTTCACATGGATGGTATCGTCGGACAGGCCTTTATGACCGTATTTCTCCGCCACACGGCCGGATAATAATGCACCGCATGACCGGTCGGTATTATGGATTTTTTCCTCGATGGACACGGGTTTTTTATTTTCCAGTGCATCCTTCGCCTGATCAATGAGCCTCCGGTCCAGAATCTTATCCAGGTTATGGGCTTGCGTTTTGCTGTTGAAAATATCATTGCTGTCGCCGGGGTCGGGCATATGGAACATCTTGCTAAAGTCCAGACCATCCGCCTTCCAATGTTTGATAGCGGTATTTTTGCTGAGCAGGTCAGAGCGTCCAATAATTTCTTCCACGGTGCGAACACCCATTTGAGCCATGATCTTGCGTACCTCTTCGGCAACAAAGAAGAAGTAATTCACCACATGTTCCGGCCTGCCATTAAATTTCCGGCGCAGAACCGGGTCCTGGGTGGCGATGCCCACGGGACAGGTATTCAGATGACATTTGCGCATCATGATAC
>JAGLJX010000459.1 GCA_023142175.1 Emcibacter sp. | reverse complement strand
ATGTTTTACGTTACCCACAAAATCATCTGACTGGAATTGGCGTGCGGAAATGTTAACGCATACCCGAAAGGGAGGGAGGTCCATATCCTGCCATGATTTAGCCTGCACACAGGCCATCTCCAGAATTTTTTGGCCCAAAGTGAGCATCAAATCAGTTTTTTCCGCAATGGGAATGAAGGCAAATGGGGGGATCATTCCCTTTTCAGGGTGATGCCAGCGCACCAGTGCTTCGGCGCCTATGATGCTATCATCAAGGGTGTTGAGGAGCGGTTGATAATGTAATACCAACTCATCTCGCTTGATGGCTTTTTCCAGATCAATTTCAATCTGCTTGTCTGCTTTTGCCTGAGCATCCATTTTAGGATTATAGAGCCGACAGACGCTTTTTCCGTCATTTTTGGCTTGATAAAGTGCTACATCAGCCATTCTGAATAATTCTTCCGGATATTTGGAATCTAACGGGAAGAAGCTTATGCCGATACTAGTGCTTATCTGATGGGAGTTGCCATTGATGATAATTGGTTTTTTGACGCTATCCAGTACGCGTTGTGCGGCTGTGGTGACATCTGTTTCATTCTCGATATTGGTGAAAATGATGGCAAATTCATCGCCGCCAATGCGGGCTACGGTATCAATTTCGCGGGCGCAGCTTTCCAGCCGGTTCGCAACTACTCTTAATAATTTATCCCCCGTGGCATGGCCGAACATGTCATTGACTGGCTTAAAGCCGTCCAGATCAAGGAACATGATCGATATTTTTCTATCCATACGCTTTGCCATACGCATGGCGATATCCAGCCTTTGCTGTAACAAGTTACGGTTTGCCAATCCGGTCAGGCTGTCATGGAGCGCCATTTCCCGAATAAGCACTTCCGCTTCATGGCGTTCGGTGACGTCTGAAATAACAATGGTAAATTGCTTTTGCTCATTAATGATAACTTCACGGATATTCATTTCAATGGGAAATGTAGAACCATTCTTCTTGTGTCCGGTACCATTTTGTTTTCTAAGGACTTCGTCGTCGTCCAGATTTGTGATGAATTTTTCTATATTATACCCTGGTGTTATATGGGCAGTGTTAACCAAATACAGTAAATTTTCGTCAATAATTTCTTTGGCATCATAACCAAACATATTTTTTACAGCCCGGTTACATGTCATGATGTTGCCTTTAACATCCATCGTGATAAGCACATCTGAAATGGCGTTTAGAATGGCCTCGATATGCTTTGCGGTATTTTCTGCAATTTCACGGGTAACAGCCAGCTCTTCGGCCATCTGTACAGCCACAGCAGCTTGTTGCTCCATTATTTGGCTGCCAGCCTGAGCTTCAGTGATGAGCGTTTCATCCATCTCATGGGAGTGATCGGCCATTAATTTCTGATTTGAGCGTAGGGAAACATCGGAAAAAGTCAGAATTAGTCCGTCCCCTCCCGCCATGACTTCTCCTTTGATTTCGAGGTTTTTTTCTTTTGTTACGCGATACTCATAACTGAAGGGAAATAAATCATCGGATGTTCTGGCTTTAGAGAGTTCGAATAATATTTTGGCAGCAAAGGTATTCTTCTTGTCTTTATGTTCCACATCCCAGTTAATATTTAGAATGTCATTCAGGTGAATTTCTGAGTTGATAAAAGACGAATCGAGATCAAGTAAGTCCATGAACTTCTTGTTCCAGTTGGTTAGAACAAGATTGAAGTCAAACATGGCAACGCCATGGGGTAAGCTATCTAGAATCTCTTGCAAACCACAGGTATCCTGATTATTTTGTTTCTGAAGTATACTAATTGCCTTGTTATTCATCTCAGAAAGCTCTTTTTTATTTTACTATTTGTTGCGTCAGTGTAGCCTGACAGGCTTAATAGGGGGTTAATTTAGAATAATAAGTTTCAAGTTTGAAGTAATCTCATGGATAAGGGAATTTTTTCGGAAGAGCTGGATGTTACGGGACATAGATGTCCGGTGCCGGTATTGCGTGTTCGGCGTAGACTTGAAAGCATGCCGCCGACAACCATATTAAAGATATTAGCCACTGATCCCATGACCCAGATTGACTTTCCGCATTTTTGTCAGGAAAGCGGCCATGAGCTACTGGAAATGACAGAAGTGAATACTGTCTTTCATTTTCTGATTAAAAAGGCTGGTGAATGAGGGGCTATTAGGTCTATTAA
>JAGLJX010000458.1 GCA_023142175.1 Emcibacter sp. | reverse complement strand
TAGCCTTGGGTACTGCCAGCATGGCAGAGGTCAACGGATAGGTGACCTGATTTTCGATCACTTCCGGTGCCTGGCCCGCATAGGTGGTCTTGACGATAACCTGTACATCAGACAGGTCAGGAATAGCGTCTATAGGCGTGTTCTGGATGGAGATAATGCCCCATCCGGCTAGAATTAACGCCAGAATAAGAACCATGCCCCGATGATTGATTGAGGTCTGAATGATGTGGCCAATCATTACATGTCCTCCATATTATGGTGCATATGTTGGTCATTTATCTTTTGGTCCAGAATCCTGAGCTTGGCACCGGTGAAACTGCTTTCGCTGTCCAGTAGGAACTGACCGGATATGACGACCCTCTCACCCTCTTTAAGGCCACGCATGACTTGAACCTGCTCACCAGATGATTTTCCAAGCTCTACTTCTACGGCTTCAAAGCGACCAAACTCATGGGAAACCATCACATGATTTCCCGTGCCGAGCCGGATGACGGCACTTACCGGGATGATAAGGGATAGTTCTGAATCTCCATGAATATTGACCATGAAAAATTGCCCCGGTTTTAGTTTTCCCTCAGGGTTGGGCAGGTTTATGCGCACTTGTACTGTTCGGGATGCGGGATCAAGGTCGGGATAAATATGGTCAATCATGCCGTGATAAATGTCGCCACTCTGCCCGATAATTTGAGCATGAGCCCCTTGGTTGAGATCATGGGAATCAGTTTCAAATACATCAGCAATCAGCCATAGATTTGTTGGGTCTGTAATCTCAAAAGCAATGGTATTTTTGACGGCAATACTACCCTCTCTGACCCCAAGGCTGGTCACAACCCCATCCTGCGGCGCATAGAAAATAATAGCCTGCGATAAGTTTCCGGATTTAAGGGCTTTTTGAATGGTTCGTTCTGTGAGACCGAGCGCCATCAGGCGTCCTTTGGATAATTTTTTGAAGACCTTGGATTTGCCGCGCCGGGCATCGGCATATTCACCGAGCGCGGTGGCAATGACCGGGGAATAAAGCGCAAATAATCTATCGCCCTTTTTGATATTTTCTCCGACCGTTTTCACATATAGTTTTTCGATCCAGCCTTCCGTCCTGACTTGCAGACGGGAAATTTTATTTTCATCATAAGCCAGCCGCCCCGTGGCCTCTACTAGGGGGGTAAACGTCTGCTTTGCAACCAGAGCTGTTTTGATGCCGAGATTGGCTTGTACGTTGGTGGAAATTTTGAAGCCGGGATCATCCATGCCCGACATCCTGTTATTTTCTTCATATACGGGAATGAGATCCATGCCCATGGGGGATTTTCCCGGTTTGTCTTGGCGATAACTGGCATCCATCGGGGCGACCCAATAGGCGACCTTTTTTTCAGGAGCGGGTATTTCTTTCGGTTTGTCAAAAAGAAATGAGCCTAAACCCAGCCCAACAATAAGGGCGATGACTGTTATAGATATTATTTGCTTGTTCATTGGATTTCTCCGTTAAAATAGGCCAGATCGGCCTGAGCCTGAGCCGTTATCATTTTTAATTCTTCAATCTTTAGCCGCACATCCAGTTCGCCGAGGAAAATACGGATCATATCGTCATAACTGCTGCTGCCCGTTGCATAGGATTTTTCCGCAGCTTTTGCGGCGGCCTGAGTTCGCTCAAGAATATGAGTTTCATAAAGCGTCAATCGTTTTGATGTGCGCCGCCATTTCTCAAATGCCACTTTCAGGTTCCGGCGCATATCTTCTGCGATGGCAGCTTGAGTAAGCACTGCGGCCTGTTTTAATTTTTGGGCGGAATAGAGCTTCTTGTCCTGCCTACGGCCGGTGAAAATAGGTATGTCAAAGGTCACCATCGCGGTGAGCAGGTCAGACCGCCCGCCGCTTCGAAATCCATAACCAACGTCAAAACCCCAATTGGGTTTATAGTCTTCCCGTGCGAGACCGATGGCTCTCCCCTCGGCGCGAATTTTTGCAGTATGCTGTTGAAGCGCGGGATGATTAAACAGATTATCTTCCAAGCCGGACAAAATAGTCGGTTCGGGTAATTGTGAATATGGCCCAATGGGTGAAGACATCATGGCTTTGTCCCCGATATAGCGGGCAAGTTTCAGGCGGGTTATATTTTCTTCTTCTGCTAGTTGTTCCTGCTTGTCGTCAAGCAAGGCCATTTCTGCTTCCAGAAGCAGAAGATTTTGCGAACTGCTTTTACCGGAAAGATATTTGCCCTCAAGAGAATTGGTTAGTTCCTGTAGCTTTTCCTTCCTTTCCAGCAGGATCAGGTCGGCATGGTTGGTGAATAGTAATTGTATCCATAAGCGCCGCACTTTCCGAATGATGAGAAGCTGTTCAGCCGTGGCCTGATGTTCGAACATTTTACCGGTGTCCTGCCCCCGTTCACGGATCAGGCGTCGCCTTGTGCCGCTTGGTATTTCCTGATGCAGGCCCAGTTTAATATGTGACATGGGCTCACGATTGAAATCAAAACTGCTGGCAGGAAAATTTACCAGCCCCAGTTTGATTTTCGGGTCGGGCAGGGCGCTCTCGGACTGTGAAGCGGCGCGGATGCTTTCGGCCCGTGCCAAGCTGGCAATGATGGCCGGTTCATCACGCGAGATGGATAAATTTACCGCCTCGGCCAGTGATATCCCTTGGTCTTGGGCTTGTGTTATTGACGTTAGAGCGAGCAATGATAGTGTCATTGCACATAAATAGTGAAAAAAGGACATGAAAGAAATCCCAAAATAAATCATAAATTTGACCGGCTTCACTTGAAAGCAAGGGGGGG
>JAGLJX010000457.1 GCA_023142175.1 Emcibacter sp. | reverse complement strand
TCACCAATGGCATGAACGCCCTTAACACCCGTATGGCCCCATTCGTCCGCGACAATATGACTACGGTCAACCTTGATGCCATTTTCTTCCAGACCGATATTTTCAACATTACCTGTGATTCCAATGGCAACAATAACCCGATCAACTTCGATAGTCTGGGCCTTGCCTTTGTTGTCCTCAACAGTGCAGACAACAGTATCTTTTTTATTGTCCAGTTTGGTCACGGAGGCAGAGGTTATGATTTTCAAACCCTGCGCCTTGAATGATTTCAGGGCAAAGGCGGAAATTTCTTCATCCTCAACGGGCAACACCCGATCCATCATCTCAACCACGGTCACATCGGCGCCAAGTTCGTTATAAAAACTGGCAAATTCAATACCGATAGCTCCGGAACCAATGACAAGAAGCTTTTTTGGCATGGCGTTGGGGACAAGCGCATGGCGATATGTCCATATCTTATCACCATCGGCCTTGAGATGCGGCAATTCCCGCGCCCGTGCGCCGGTGGCGAGGATAATATCCGTGGCCTGTACATCAGCAATCTTTTTGCCATCTTTGGAGACACTCAACACTCCGGGCTTAACCAATTTGCCTTCGCCTTCGATCACGGTGATCTTGTTTTTCTTCATCAGGTGAGCAATGCCGCCGCTGAGCTGGGCCGCAATGCCACGACTACGCTTTACAACCTTATCCAGATCAAAGCCCAAATCTTTGGCAACTAAGCCATAATCCGCGGCATGTTTCATATTATGAAAAACTTCCGCGCTACGAAGCAATGCCTTGGTCGGAATACATCCCCAATTTAGGCAGATACCACCAAGGTTTTCCCGTTCAATCACAGCGGTTTTATAACCCAGTTGTGCCGCACGGATCGCTGCCACATAACCACCCGGCCCGCCGCCAAGGACAACAATATCAAATTTCTGTACAGTCATTTTTCAGCCCTCACAGCAGCATGGTTGATGGATGTTCAAGATAAGTTTTGATGGCACCAAGGAATTTAGCCCCAACCGCCCCGTCTATGGCGCGATGATCACAGGCCAGATTGACGGACATCACCGTTGCAGGCTTCATTTCACCATTTTTAATGACAACGCGCTGTTCGCCACTACCGACCGCGAGAATTGCGGCTTGCGGGGGGTTGATCACGGCCTGGAACTGCTTGATGCCCATCATGCCAAGGTTGGAAATGGAGAAGGTTCCGCCCATATAATCTTCCGGCATGAGTTTGCCGTCACGGGCCTTTTTAGCCAGCATTTTGGTTTCATCGGAAATCTGACGCAATCCTTTTTGCTCGGCACCGCGTATCACTGGTGTCACTAAGCCGCCGGGGATGGCGACCGCAACGGACACATCCGAACGGCTATAGTGCCGCATCACATCACCGCCGAATTGCACGTTGGCTTCGGGGACGGACTTAAGGGCCAAAGCACAGGCCCGAATGATAAAGTCATTGACGGAGATTTTATACTCGTCTGACATACTGTTCAGCTCTTTACGGGCAGCGAGCAGGTTATCCAGTTCAATATCCACCCCAAGATAGAAGTGGGGCACGGTTTGTTTTGATTCCGTCAGTCGCTTGGCAATGGTTTTACGCATATTGCTGAGCTTGATTTCCTCAAACGGTGCATCGCCCTCAAGTGACGCCACGGCGGCAACGGCGGCAGGTTTAGCCGCAGGGGTATATGCTTCCACATCCCGCTTGATCACACGACCACGGGGGCCAGT
>JAGLJX010000456.1 GCA_023142175.1 Emcibacter sp. | reverse complement strand
TGATTATTTATATCCTGTTTGCCATTGCCTTTAAGTCTTACTTCAAGCCGTTCATTATATTTACCGCCCTGCCATTTGGGTATATGGGGGCTATTCTGGGTCATCTGTTCTTGGGCATGGATATCAGTCTCTTTTCCATTCTGGGTATTGCCGCGGCTATGGGTGTTGTGATCAACGATAATCTGGTGCTGGTGGATTATATCTGTGGGCTGCGTGACAAGGGGTATGATGTGATACAGGCCATTGAAATTTCGGCAGAGGAGCGGTTCCGGCCCATCTTCCTGACGTCTTTCACCACCTTTATTGGGTTGGTTCCCCTGATGATGGAAACCAGCGTGCAGGCGCAGTTCCTGATTCCGACTGTGGTGTCGCTGTCCTTTGGCGTATTATTTGCAACCACCGTCACTCTCATTCTGGTGCCGGTGCTTTATATCCTTATGTCGCGGGCGCGGGATAGAATATACAATCTGTTCGGTTGGGAAGTGAATGTAGTTTTTCCTGAACCCGCAGAATAGGAATTTTTAATAGATAATATTTATCTGCTCTGGGTGGGTGGCTTCAATCATAGGACCATTATATGATTTCAGCCATCCTCTTACCTCTATGTCCTTACCGGCGTAATCTTCAAGCTTTATTCCGGCCTTGATGAATTTCCGGGCAGCACGGGATTTGATGACAATGGTGAAATCTTCTTTCCAGTCTTTGCCATAATTCAAATAATATGTTCCGCGAATTTTGACGACGTCCCTTACGGTTCCGGTAACCAGCTGGAAGCTGTTATAATATTCTGCGCTGTTCTCCTGCTTTTTGGGCTTATAATAGTTCATGGCCCATATGCCGCTGTTATTCTGTCGCGCCATAGTCTCGAAGTCCATCATCTCCGGTGTGACGGCGCGGTTATTGGGGAATGTATAGACCCGCGCCATGCCATATTTTAGCATCTCTCCCTGTACCCAAAGCCCATCGGCCAGAAACAGATGAGCCAGTGCGCGGCCATATCTGTCCTGTCGTTGTCCCCCGAAATACAAGGTAACAGATTTACCCAGAACCAGATCGGACAGCATTTTCTTTGACTCCAGTGCCAAGGGCCAGCCCTTACGTTTTTTTCTGCTGAGGGGTAGTTTCGGTGCCTGAATTCCCACGAGACGGATGCGGGTTTGATCTTTCAGAACCACCGTATCACCGTCAACGACCTTCACGACCTGCCCAGAGGTTGATTTTTTGAGCTGTTTGCGTATATCAGCCTGTCCGGTTGAAATAGTAAGAATCAGGATAAAAAACAATGTATATATCTTGTACATACCTGAAGCATACCTATTATATTATAATATATACAGGATGAATTTATCTCAAATCCAATAAAAGGAAAAACATATGCGCATCATTCACGGGGTCCCCTATGCCAGAACAAACTACATCATTTGGGCCATGAAGGAATTGGAGCTTGAATTTGAGGTTAATCCGGTTAACCCTATGATGGGCGAGACAAAAATGCCGGAACATCTGGCACGTAACCCCAACGGCCTGATCCCTGTTTTGGAAGAAGACGGGTTTTTTCTATGGGAAACCATGGCTATTAATTCCTATCTGGCGAAGACTTATGGTGATGGGCTGTTATGGGCTTCTGACCCTCATGAAGAAGCCCATATAATGCAATGGTGCGTTTTCGGGGCCATA
>JAGLJX010000455.1 GCA_023142175.1 Emcibacter sp. | reverse complement strand
TTTGAAAATTTTGCTAAATATTGTGGCATGTCATAGTCTGGCCTAAATTTCCCTGTAACTGTTATTTTGTCTGTTTTAAGGTATGAAAAAGTATATTTCATGCGGGCTTCAGCGAATGTTGCGCGCATAATTATTTATTAACCCAAAATTGGCATGATTATTGAAATATGAATAGTCAGGCAGGGAAACACCTGTCGAGTGACGAGTATAAAAGGAGAGAAACGTGACCATACGGACAAAGGCACTATTTACAACATTATTATTTGCAGGAACATTGGCAGTAGCCCTTCCGGCACAGGCCGAAGATGAAGGTTTTCTGGGCGGTGAGATCAGCGCTAATATTTCTATGCTCAATGATTACCGTTTTCGCGGTGTAACCCTGAATGACGAGGGATTTGCTATTCAAGGTGGTCTTGACTGGTCCCATGACAGCGGCTTTTATGTGGGAACCTGGGCATCTAATATTGCAGACTTTAATGGCTCTACAGTAGAAACAGATTTTTATGCCGGCTACGGCGGCGAAGCAAATGGCCTTAGCTATGATGTTGGCGTTATGCTCTATCATTATCCCGGCGGTACAGGTACCGATTATGTGGAACTATATGGTTCCACAGGCATGGATCTGGGATTTGTTTCCGCCTCAGTTGGCGCGAATTATGCCTTCAGCCATGACAATCTGGGCGGCGAAGACAATTACTATATTTTCACGGATGGATCTATTGTTGTGCCAGATACGCCCGTGACGCTAAATCTTCATCTGGGTTATGAAGACGGGGCTTTTGCCGATAAGAAATGGGACTGGATCGTTGGTGCTTCTGTGAGCTATTCCGGTTTGGACTTTGGGCTATCTTATATTGATACCAACATAGCCGGTGCAGGTTCTGATGCCAGAATGGTATTCAGCGTTGGTGCGAGCTTCTAGAATTAAATAACATTGATTAAAAGCCGCTCATAATTTGGGCGGCTTTTTTTATGCTGTTTTATTCTCCGGCAATCATCATGCCGTCCACGCGCAATGTGGGCGCATCGGTGCCGTATTTTAATTCCAGATCATCGGCGGCAGTCATATTCATGAACATGGTTTTGAGGTTGCCGGCAATGGTCACTTCATTGACCGGGTAGGTGATCTTGCCATCCTCGATCCAGAAACCACCTGCTCCGCGGCTATAATCGCCGGTGATGCCATTCACGCCCATGCCGATCAGGTCGGTGACATAGAAGCCGGATTTTATGTCTTTTATTAATTCTTCAGGTGAAATATTACCCGCAGCCATATAAAAATTGGTCGATGATGGTGAGGGCGGCGATGAGGTTCCCCGGCTTGCCCGACCATTGGAGGCCAGCCCCAGTTGTCGGGCGCTGGCGCTGTCCATTATCCAGCTTTTCAGAATACCGTCCTCGATAATATTTAATTTATCATTGCGGCAGCCTTCTCCGTCAAAGGGTTTGGAGGAGGGGCCGCGCAGGATATGGGGATCATCGCTCACAGAAATTCCCTCACTGAAAATCCGGGCGTTCATCTGATCTTTGAGGAAGCTTGTACCGCGGGCGATGCTTTGACCATTAATGGCCCCCGCCAGATGGCCCAGCAGTGTGCGGGAGACCCGTGGATCAAATATGACCGGAACCTTGCAGGTCTTAGCCCTGCGTGGCCCCAGACGGCGCAGGGTCTTTTCTGCGGCCTCCTGTCCGATGGCTTTTGGATCGCGCAGGTCGGAAAAATGCCGTTTAGAGGAATAGGCATAATCCCGTTCCATGGCTGTATCCGCTCCGGCGATAACAGAAATGCTTAAGGAAAAGTGGCTGGAGCGATAGCTATGGGCGAA
>JAGLJX010000454.1 GCA_023142175.1 Emcibacter sp. | reverse complement strand
GTCTTATTGGGCGTATGTATTTCCTGCAGGTTGTCGGTCAGGATCAATATAAGCTCCTTGCGGATAAAAACCGCATCAGTTTGCGGCTTCTGGCACCAGAACGCGGCAAAATACTGGATCGCAATGGCCATTCTCTTGCCATTAACCGCACAGATTACCGGGTGAATATCATCCCGGAACAGGCGGATAATGTTGAAGAAACACTGGAAGCTCTCAATAAATTCTTACCAATTACCGAGCGGCAGAAAAAACGAATTCTAAGGGCAACGCGGCGGCAAAGAGCATTTCTGCCGGTTACCGTGGCGGAGAACCTGGATTGGGAAACCTTCGCCCGTGTGAATATTAATATTCCAGACCTTCCGGGGATTCAGCCGGATATGGGGATCACCCGTTATTATCCTGAGAAAGACCTGTTGGCCCATATTGTGGGCTATGTCAGTTCGGTCAATGAGCGGGAGATAGGCGAAGACCCGCTGCTAGAGCTTCCCGGTTTTAAAATTGGCAAGAATGGCATGGAACGTATTCTCGATATAAGACTTCGTGGTAAGGCAGGAAACAGCAGGGTTGAAGTCAATGTCATGGGGCGGGTAATCCGGGAATTATCACGCAATGACAGCGTTTCCGGAGATACTTTGAACCTCACTATTGACCGCGATATACAAAAATTTACCGCAGACAGGGTGCGCGATGAAAGTGCGGCTGTGGTTGTGATGGATGTTCATACGGGTGAAATTCTGGCTCTGACTTCTACCCCGGCCTTTGACCCAAATGATTTTAATTTGGGAATCAGCCAGAAAAAATACGATGTTCTGCTGAATGATACCCGCAAACCCTTGGTGAATAAAACGGTTCAGGGGGAATATCCGCCGGGTTCAACCTTTAAAATGATCGTGGCCTTGGCGGCATTAGAAGCAGGTATCATTAAAAGCGACGAGAAAATATTCTGCAATAGTAAATATCAGATTGGCAATAGCACCAAATACTGCTGGAAGCGTAAGGGCCATGGCCATGTGAATATGGTGGAAGCCATCGCGGGCTCATGCGATGTTTATTTTTATGAAGTTGCCGGACGGGTTGGCATTGATAAAATTCATGAAATGGCCGCCCGTTTTGGCTTGGGTAAAAAGTTTGGCATTGATATCCCCGGCGAAAGAAATGGCTTAAACCCTTCAAAAGGCTGGAAAATGGCGACTCGCGGGTTGCGTTGGCAAGGGGGGGATACCGCCAACGTGGGCATTGGACAGGGCGATGTTCTGGTTACGCCATTACAACTTTGTGTCATGACGTCCCGTATGGTTAACGGGGGTAAGGCGGTGTCGCCAAGTATTTTATTGTCAGAGAAGGACAGCATAGCTGCTGTGCCGGAAGTCATTCCCTATAATCGGCAGAATATGAAAATCATACTTGATGGTATGGATGCCGTTATCAACAAGCCCATCGGAGTTGCCTATGCTCAACGAATGATAAAGAAGGATATGTCATTTGGTGGTAAAACCGGGTCAGCTCAGGTGCGGCGTATTTCAAAAAGTGAGCGTGATAAAAGGGTTCTTAAGAATGAGGAGAAGCCCTGGATAGAGCGCGATCATGCGCTTTTTGTCGGGTTTGGTCCGCTGGAAAATCCGCGTTATGCTATCAGTGTGATTGTGGAACATGGTGGTGGTGGGGCAAAAAAAGCGGCCCCCATTGCAAAAGACGTGCTGGAATTTATGTTCACCAAGGATAAAGTCTGATGGGGACAAAATTACAAGGACGGCGGCGGTCTAAATCTCTGTTCCAGAAATTATCGGAACTGAACTTATTGATTATTGTGGTCGTTATCATGATAGCCGGGGTTGGTTTTGCTTTATTATATTCTGTGGCGGGAGGGGCCGTTGACCCCTGGGCCAAAAAACAGGTAATTCGTTTTGTCCTTGGTATGGTCGGCATGGTCGTAATTGCCATGGTTGATATTCGTGTCTGGATGTTTCTGGCCTATCCGTTTTATTTTCTGTCACTTATGATGTTGGTTGTTGTCAGTATCACGGGCCAGACCGGAATGGGGGCAACCCGTTGGATTGATCTGGGCTTCATGAATCTCCAACCATCAGAACTTATGAAAATAGCGCTTATCATGGCGCTGGCCCGTTATTATCATTGTCTGGCGAAGGAAGAAACAGGTCAATATATGCGCCTTATTATGCCTATTTTCCTGATTGGAGCTCCCGTGATTCTGGTATTGTTCCAACCGGACCTTGGCACTGCCTTGTTGATTATTATTGGGGGGATTTCCATTTTATTCTGTGGTGGAGTTCGTTTGTGGCTTTTTGTGATTGGTTTTATTGCCATGATTCCGGCGGCTTTTGGTGCGTGGAATTATATGAAACTCTATCAACAGAAAAGGGTGCTGACTTTCCTTAATCCGGAAAGAGACCCCCTGGGTGCGGGTTATCATAGTATTCAGGCCAAAATCGCAGTTGGCTCCGGTGGGGTCTATGGCAAGGGTTTCGTTCAGGGTAGCCAGAGCCAGCTTAATTTTCTACCGGAAAAACATACCGACTTTATCTTTACGGTTCTTGCGGAAGAATTTGGCCTGCTGGGCGGGCTTGGCCTTCTGGGATTGTATATTATTCTGATGGGCTATGCCTTGATTATCAGCATGAGTGTCAGAAGTCAGTTTGGTCGCTTATTATCCTTTGGTATCGCGGTAACATTTTTCCTCTATATGTTCATAAATATAGCGATGAATCTGGGAATGGTTCCTGTGGTCGGCGTGCCATTGCCGCTGG
>JAGLJX010000453.1 GCA_023142175.1 Emcibacter sp. | reverse complement strand
CGGGCGAGGCCGCAGACCGGGATGCGCTGGAAATTATCATCGGCGAACAGAAAGTGACCGAGCAGGGCATGGCGGTGGCGGAATATGACGAAGCCGCCTGCACGCGCCACTTAAAAGGACAAGATATTGAAATTACCGTTGATGTGGGAGTGGGTGGCGGCATGGCACAGGTCTGGACTTGTGACCTGACCCATGGTTATATCGATATTAACGCCGATTACCGGAGCTAGAGCCATGCCATTTCCCGACAGAATCGAGACAAAAAGAATGGTTCTACGCTGTTATGAGCAATGGGAACTTGATTCCCATATGGAAATTCTGGGCGATTGGGAAGTGACAAAATGGCTGTCAACCAATATCCCCTTCCCCTATACCCGCTATGACAGCAAGAAATTTATTGCCGAGGCGATCGAGCAATTTATGGATGGCAGCTCGCCGCGATATTCCATGATTAATAAACAAACCGGCAGGCATATGGGCGGAATCAGGGTTTTTTCTGAAACGCTGGAAACTGAAATTGGCTATTGGATGCACCCTGATTTCTGGGGGCAGGGTTACGGCACGGAACTGTTGAAAGCGGTGATAGATGCCGGATTTAAGGGCGGGGTTATTCTTTCCTTCGTTGCCCAGACCGCCACGACCAATAAGGGCTCGCGCCGGATTCTTGAAAAGGTCGGCTTTAAACATCACGGCGAAACCCCCGCGCAATATGCCCGCTGTGGCCATCAGCAGGGTTGCGATGAATTTTACCGCCTTAAAATAGAAGATTGGGACACACTATGAGTAAACTTTGCCCTGATGTACCGGGCCGCGCTACCGGCCCCGTGAAACTGCTACTGGTTTCGGCGGTGATCATGATTGATATCGATGGCAGAATTTTGCTGGCCCAAAGACCACAAGGCAAAAGCATGGCCGGATTATGGGAATTTCCCGGCGGCAAGGTCGAGGCGGGCGAAACCCCGGAACGCGCTCTGATCCGCGAATTGAATGAGGAGCTGAATATCGACGTGACCGAAGCCTGTCTCGCGCCGTTCGTTTTTGCCTCCCATACTTACGAAGATTTCCATCTGCTGATGCCAACTTTTTTGTGCCGCCAGTGGGACGGCATCCTCACCGCACAAGAAGGCCAGAATTTGAAATGGGTCAGGATACAGGATCTGTCAAAATACTCCATGCCCCCTGCCGACGAGCCGCTGATTGCCATGATCCGCGATTTTGTGTGATTGGGGTTACTAACCCTTGTCCCCAAATACATCCGTCATACTAACCTTGCCCTGTCCGGGTTTCAGGGGCTGTTGCTGGCTTTCGTGGGGGGACCAGCCCATCATGTATATGATGTCGAAAGTGACAGTGATCCGGCCCCGTGGGTCGGCGAATTTTTCATGGTAGATTTTGGCACATTCCAACATAATGCGTGGTGAGGTCAGGCCCTGCGTTCGTTTGGTGAGGATGTTGCCCTCGCCCATATTCTTTAATTCCTGCATCAGCTTGAAGGCGTTTTCATAAGTAACTGTGATCCGGTCAGTATCGACCACGGGCAGGGCAAATCCGGCCCGTTGCAGTAAGCTGCCCGCATCTCGCACATCTACAAAGGGTGATATGCGCGGGCTGGCGCCGCCGCTGATATTGATCTCAGCTTCCATAAGACATTGGCGCAATTCGGTCAGCGTCTCACCGCCAAACATCGCACTGAGGAATAATCCGTCGGGCTTTAAAGTTTGTTTGATCTGGGCGAGACAGCCGGGCAGGTCATTGACCCAATGCAGACTTAGATTGCTTAAGACCAAATCCAGTGAACCGGGTTTGTAGGGCAGAAATTCCTCATCCGCCTGCACTGCTATGTTGTCACCGGACATTAGAAAATTCCGCGACAGGTCTTGGCGGATGATAAACTTATCTTTCAGCATGGCGGATAATTCGTCGCCGTGACAGCCCAAATCCAATATATGCATAAATTTCCGGTTGATATCGCGGTATTT
>JAGLJX010000452.1 GCA_023142175.1 Emcibacter sp. | reverse complement strand
CCCGAAAATAGAATTGTCCGAACAACCCCCTGCGCAGAAAAAAGATCCGGTTTTCTCTGCGGCGGCGGCCCCCGCTACCGGCCCGGCCATTGCCGTTCTGCCCTTTGAAAATTTAAGCGGGGAGATTTCCCAAGAACTTTTCTGTGATGGTATAACTGAAGAAATTATCAATCACCTGTCCCTAAGTCCGTCCCTTTATGTCATATCACGGCGAACCACGGCCCAATATAAAGGCAAAGTCGTTGACATTCGGCGTTTAAGCGCGGAACTGGAAGCCCATTATATTCTGGAAGGCAGCATCCGCAGGGCGGGGAAACAGATCAGAGTTTCTGCCAGTTTGCTCAATGCCACTAATGCGGCGGTGGTCTGGTCAGCAAATTACGACCGATCGCTGAGCCCGGAAAATCTGATTGATGTGCAGGATGAAATCGGCACCCATGTGGCCGCCACCATTGGCGATACATATGGTGCCGTCATGCGCACCAGTGCCGTTGATATGAAACGCAGTACAACCGAATATATGGAAGCCTATGAAAGTATGTTGCTGCTCCATGATTATCTGTTTGAGCTGTCGCCGGAAACACACCTCAAGGCAAGGAACAGTCTTGAAAAAGCGGTTCAGATTGACCCAAATTATCCCGATGCCTGGGCTGGGCTGGCCTTTCTCGCCCTTGACGAATATCGCTTCAGTTTTAATGTTCGCGATAATGATCCACTGGAACAAGCGCGGAAATATGCAGAAAAATCCATTGGCCTCAGCTCAAAATATTCCATCGCATGGTACGCCATGACCATTATCAATTTCCATAAGGGGGATATTGAGAAATTCGAGGATAACATCCGCATGGGCCTGAGCATCGCGCCCAACAGCCCGGCAATCCTAGCCGACAGTGGGGTCTATCTGTGCCTGCTTGGTAATCTGGACGAAGGTCTGTCACTGGTACGCAAGGCCATGGACCTCAACCCGCAGCACCCCGGATGGTGTCGCTTTGCGTTGTGTCATGACCATTATATTCGCGGCGAATATAGACGCGCCATTGTACAGGTACGAAACATTGAAACCCCCGACTGGTTCTGGCCCCACGCGCTTCAGGCCATGTTATATGCCAAGCTCGGCAATAGGCAGGATGCGGAAAAATCCCGGGAAAACGTGCTCAGGCTTTATCCTGAATTTCCCGATAATGCAGAAAAAGAATGTCGCAAATGGTTCCGGCGGGAAGAAGACCTGACTAAATATCTGGACGGGCTGAAGCAAGCTAATCTGGCCTGACACGGCAAAAAATGAGGAGTTAATTTGCAGCGAACCGTATTTAACACCCCCGTAATCCGGCATTTCTTTGTGGGTATTTCCTGGGTAGCCTTCAAAGTCTCCGGCTGGAAGCTGGAGGGTAGCCTTCCCAAAGATCCCAAATATGTCTTGATCGGCGCCCCTCATACCAGCAACTGGGACTTCCCACTGGCTCTGGCGACAGCTTTCCTGATCCGTCTTGATTTTTATTGGATGGGGAAAGATGCGCTGTTTAAAGGATTATTAGGGCCGATAATGCGCTGCTTTGGCGGCTTGCCGATTGACCGCAGCAAATCCAATAATGTGGTGCAATCGACCATCGATGCTTTTAATCGCCACGACCGTCTCACCGTGGTCATCGCGCCGGAAGGCACCCGCGCAAAGGTCAAGGAATGGAAGCGGGGGTTTTATCACATCGCCCATGGTGCGAAGATTCCCATAGGCCGGGCCTTCCTCGATTATGATCGCAAGACTGTTGGCTTTGGACCGCTATTTCATCCGACCGGCGATGTGGAAAAGGATA
>JAGLJX010000451.1 GCA_023142175.1 Emcibacter sp. | reverse complement strand
TGCCCGTACCGCCAATGCCGCCGGGCATACGGCCAAGGGCAAACATCAGTGCGGCAATGAAGAGGGTCGATCCTACTATTACGATACGCAGATCCAAATTCCAGATACGGTTCATGGCTTGCTCTCACTGTCTTTCTCAGCATAAAAATAAATGCCAAATGTTATGCGGTTATTGTCATCCGAAGGTGTTTTTTCTGATTTAATAAGCTGTTGGGCCTCCCGGTTCAGGTCAAGCAGGACGTCCATACCTTCTTTTTTGATTTTCTTTTCAAGCAACCGTACGGCATCCCTGCTCAAGCCATAATGATAGACTGACCGATCCATAAAGGGCTTGTCTCCGCCCGCTATATTATGGCCGGCGGCGGCGATATGATCGTGAATATTCCGGCCATAATGAACCATAAGTTCCGCCATATCTTCCCTTGGCACGAAAGCGGTTTGCTTCAATATCACCGTATCGTATGGCCCAAGACATAAAATTTTCCGCTTCACAAGGTCATCAAGTACCGCACGGGGCCGGATATCGGTGCTGATTGATCTAACAAGATTTTCAAATGAAGGGATATTGTTCTTGGTTTTAAAGCGGGCAAGGACCGCCGGATCACCGTACTTGTCATTATAATCTGAATCACCGAGCCATTTTGCAATGATCTGCGCCCCAAGGGAGTTCGCCCCATGGGCCTGATCATCTGCTTCGGTCTGCTCTCGGAATTTTTTTATGTCCTTACGATGCACCCCTGTGATGAGGGATATTCGGCTGGCGGTTGGCTTCTTTCTGGGGTCGAGGCGAAAATCTTTATCCACCGTATCGACAAAGGTATGCTTGAGCATTTCTGCCAACATGGGGAAGGTAACACCATTTGCAATGAGGGTTTTGACAAGCGGCCTCAGGATACGGCGAATAGCCTTCAGAAAAAATTCTGAAGGCTGTCCTGAGTTTATCACTGTCTGTTTATCATTATTCATTACATCTCTGGTTATTTGATGATTGAAATTATCAGAGCCGCCGTCTCTGGTACCTTATGTTAAAATTCAGCGCCAATCTCAAATGATATCAGACTTTCCTGATAGTCCGCTGATAGCAGATTGGACGTGGCGTCGGTATAACGATATTTAAGTCTGGCATTGAACATATCAAAAAATGGAACTTCAAGCATAGCCTCAAGGCTTGCGCGTTCATCATCCCGTGCTACGCCAATGGATGGTGTGATTGCGTCATAATTGCGTTTCACATAACGGCCACCAACCCGAAACCGAGCATCTCTTCCAGCTATAGGAAATTTTACCTGATAGCGGATTTTGAGATCATGGCCACTATAATCAAATTGATCTAAGTTGGCATCAAGGCTGTCATAGCGGTAACTCATCATCAGATAGGTTTTGGATTTATTCATGAAATAAAAGACAGCCCCCCCTATGCTGAGTGTCTGGGCATCACGGTCATCACTTGTTTTCAGGTCTTTATCCGTATAGGAAAAGGCGGCACGGACATAAACCGATGGTGCGGCGAAAAAAGCCACGTAAGGCGATGCTTTATGAATCTGCAAAAAGCTTTCCCCACCAAGGCTGGTATTAATATATAAATAGCTCACCCCAACGTCAAAACCGTCAAATTTCTGTTTGGCAAGGGCCGTGACCACATGGGTCTGAAGATCAAAATTTGTGGCATCTTCATGCAGGCTCTGTGAAAAGCTGTATCCCACGTCAAAAGAAGTTGCGCCACTGGCTTCAAATTCATAGTTGGCGGAAAAATCAATCAGACCGGCAATATCGCCTTCACCCGTATCCACATCCACTTCTTCAACGGTGATATTGCTGTCATATTCAATACCCACGCTCGCATCAATACTAAAGGGGTTGTCGTCCGTGGCATAGGCTGACAATGAATTGATTGAGAGCAGCAAAAGGGCTGTGCTACCCAATATCAATGATCTTTTTGCCTGAAAAGTATTTTTTTTGTTCATCTGATGTTTCCTCTGATAAATCTTATGTTTTAGCCTGACGGGATATTATTATTTACCCCGTCAGGCTTGTAAATCATACTGGTTTAAATTGTGTTACTATAAAGCCTGTAACCGAAATATAGATTTAGTTCGTATCACGAGCTGGTAATATTAAGTGTCATCAGTCGAATCAGCGGCAGCATCACTCGCCTCTTCATCCGCTGCATCTTCTGCGGCTTCCCGAGCAGCGCGCTCTGCTTCCTCTTGGGCGGCATGTTCAGCTTCTTCCTGTGCAGAATCTTCAGCTTCTTCCTGTGCAGAATCTTCAGCTTCTTCTTCTGCGGCCTCAGTCGCTTCGTGTTCAGCTTCTTCTTCTGCTGCTTCACGTGCTTCATCTTCGGCGTCATCCG
>JAGLJX010000450.1 GCA_023142175.1 Emcibacter sp. | reverse complement strand
AAGCAAATTACACAAGAAACAAATGTTATCAGACGCAGAAAAACAACTAAAAAGCATGGGACTGTCATTACCTGAAAAGAGTGATCCTGGGTCGAACTATATCCCTTACAGGCGATCAGGTTCGATTGTTTATTTTTCAGGTCAGATCTGCAAATGGAATGGCGAATTGAAATATAGTGGATCAGTTGGAAATGACGTTACTTTGGAAGAGGCTGTTAAGGGGGCCGAAATCTGTGCGTTAAACCTTTTGTTTCAAGTCAAGGAAGCCTGTAATGGCAACCTGAACAAGGTCAAAAACTGCATCAATATATCCGTATATGTGAATTCAGATGCAGGATTCAAAAATCACGCCACTGTCGCAAATGGGGCAACAGATATTATAACAAAATGCTTCGGTGAAAAGGGACAGCATACCCGCGCCGCTATGGGGTGTAGCTCGCTTCCAGGCGGATCTACCGTAGAGATTACTGGGATTTTTGAGTTGGAGGAAGGGGCCTAAATCATCAATTTCGATTTTCCCTCTTGGCCGAGAGAAAATATTACTCGCTATCAATGAAATTCCGAGCATACCTCCCTGCAAGTTCTTTGATTTGATAGCGGTAACGCCATTTTACTAAATATGCGAGCCTATAAAGCTCTCATTCCACATGAATTTAAAAAATTTCTAAATTAAGAGAAAAAAATGCCCATATCAGAAGAAAAATCATATTTACGCCGTGCAAAGATAGGAAATGTTGAGCTTGCTTATACAGACCAAGGTGCTGGCGAACCAATAGTTTTCATTCATGGTTCATGGGATGATCACCACAGCTGGGACTGCGTTACTAAAAGGTTGAGCTTTGATTATCGCACAGTGACATATGACCGCAGAGGCCATAGCGCGAGCACTGATATTGCCAGACAGGGCCACCTAAGCGAAGACGTTCAAGATGCACTTGATTTAATAGAGGAACTTAACCTTGGGCCATCACATATTATTGGTCATTCATACGGCGCCAATGTTGCTATCACACTAGCCAGCACCGCGCCTGAAAAAACTTTAAGTCTTTTTGTTCATGAGCCTCCAGTATTTTCTTTATTGTCTGGCAATGATGAACTGGATACCCTGCGCATAGAAAGTGCAGGCTTGATGAAAAAAGCCGCCAAGCTAATCATACAGGGGGAAATAGAGGAAGGTGCAAGGCTATTCATCGAAAAAGTAGCCTTTGGTGAAGATAGCTGGAATAAAGTTTTTAATGAAAGTTCACGCACCGTAATATTATCAAATGTAGATACCTGGCTTGATCAATCACGTGATCCCGAAAGGCTTGTAATTGATGTATCCGGATTAAAAGATTACCCCAACAAAATTACCTTCTCCACAGGCACAGAATCCCTTCCCACCTATAAAAAAGTTACGGAAAGAATCAGCGAAATATTACCACAAGCAAATATCGCAAAAATAGAAGGCGGTGCCCACGGAAGTCACATCTCACACCCCATTCTTATCGCAAAAGCAATCGTTAGTCATTTGAATGAATTGAAATAAATCAGCTATGAAAAAATACCTGTAAATATTGACACGAAAGCCAATTCTGTATACAGTATACAATATGAAGAGGTCGCAAGGGTAAAAAAACCATAAAGACATCACTCTGGCGGCACCAAAAACCTAATAGGTATAAGAAATGAAGCTACAGACATCACAAATCCTCAAGGATTACATGCGATCAGAGATGTTGCCGACAACCTGGTGTCCGGGTTGCGGGCTTGGTATTATTATGAGCTCTATTGTCCAAGCCATCCATTATCAGGGTCTAGACAAAGACGAAGTAGCTATGGTTTCCGGTATTGGGTGCACGGGACGTATGTCCGGCTATACCGATTTCAACTCTATTCACACAACACATGGCAGGGCACCTACATTTGCAACTGGTTTGAAAATGGCTCGTCCAAATATGAAAATTTTTACCAT
>JAGLJX010000045.1 GCA_023142175.1 Emcibacter sp. | reverse complement strand
ACGGACGGCAAGGGCTTCCATATTATCCAGATTAAAAGGATAAGCCAGATCGGCGATAACCTCGCCTTTGATAGTTTCCCCTGCCTTAATTGACATAGCGGGAAGTCGGCTCAGACGGGCGGCCATACCCCTTGCCAGTGAAAAATGCCGCTCCAGCACAAGAATATCACCATTTGGCAGGGTCGCCATATCCGTTGGGCGATAAGAAGGGCTGATTTCATAGCTTAAGGCCTCAACCTTTCCATGACCAATGAGCCAGCCCTGAGCCTGTGTACTGCCTTCCCTGTTGACCGTGCTCTCGGAAAAGGCCAGCATGCGTCCATCGGGCATCGTGGTAAGTGCCTCTATCCCTAAGTTATTGGGCAGGGAGACATAATTTTCGGGCAAGTCAGATGCGAATGTTATTTTCTGGGCGCGGGCGGTAAATAGCGAACCGAAATCATCGGGGCGATCCGCTTGAAAATAACGCAATGCATGGGGGCTTTCGAAGGATACGACATATCCCGCGCCATCAACGGCGGTTAGTGCCTCGGCATCGCTCACGGTTCTGTTCTTCTGGCTATAATTCTTTTTTAAAGGAGCCATGCGGGCATTTTTAATATTAATGAGATGATTGTTATGGTTGTAAACCATGTCGGCCACCAACCAATGGCCGCGGTCTGATATTCCAAGGACTTGATGACCATCTGGGCTGATTACAAAACTGGAAATCCCACCAAAGCGTTTTTTGGTGCTGGTGATCTTCAATCCACCCATATAACGCAGTTTGCCGACCTTGGTGAGGCTTGCATTTTTGTGGTTTAGCGGGATTAGTGTCGCCGTCAGGGGGACTGTGTATTTATCCTTTTGTTGGTCATGCGGGATAGAATCGGCACGGGCCATCGATATGAAGCAACAGGCGATAATAGCTGTTATTCCATAAAAGTTTATCAATTTTCGGTGCCTTTCAATCATATTTTGCCTATTTTATTCATCCTTTTAACCTAATTTTCTACTCAACTCTGAATAAGCCATCATTCATAATAATATGTTAAGAATATGATGAAACTATACAAGTTAATAAATTAGCCGTTATATATAAGAAGAAAAAAAGTGTTAGCAGAAAAAAAGGATACTCCAGATACCTCGCATGGCGAAGGTTCCGGCAAGCGTATTGAGGAAGAGCAAAAATATATTATGGTACAGGTCGCATTGCGTCTGTTCCATGAACAGGGCTATGGCAAAGTAAAATTTTCCGATATTGCCAAAGCATCCGGCATAACCAATAAAGAAGCGCAAAGCTATTTCTCTTCTAAGGAAGAAATCTGCCATCAGGTCATAGATAAACATCTGGAAAACCAAAAGGCACAGTTCGAAGAGATAAATGAGAACAGCAATCCCCGTCAACGGCTGAGCCTTTATCTGGATACTTTAGTAGAAGATTCCGATAGCCTGATTGCCTATGGTTGCCCCATGACGGATCTATATTTTGATATGAAGCGGGAAGAGGAGTCACTTGCTGATCATGCCGCAGAGATTCTGCAACAACGCCTGAGCTGGATCAGGGAGCAATTCGTCCTGATCACACGCGTGGAAAAAATTATAGATTTGCCCGAACGCATGGATAGTGCCATTCATGGCATCAGTATTCTGGCGCAGGTTACGGGAAGCGTTCAACTGATCAAGCATCAGGTCAACCAGCTAAAATCCTGGATACGCTCCATGTAGCTTTAATTCAGGCGTCTTTTTCTGGATTTTTCATCAAACAGTCCGGTAAGCTGTTCCGTAATGGCACCGCCCAACTGTTCCGCATCCATAACTGTTATGGCATTCTGATAATAGCGTGTCACATCATGACCGATCCCAATGGCAAGCAATTCCACGGGGGATCGTTTTTCTATCCAGTCAATTATTTCCCTAAGATGGTCTTCCAGATAGTTGGCACTGTTGGTGGACAGGGTGCTGTCATCCACTGGCGCCCCGTCAGAGATCACCATCAGTATGCGCCGTTCTTCGGTCCGGTTCATAAGGCGGCTATGAGCCCAGAGTAGGGATTCGCCATCAATATTCTCTTTCAATAGACCTTCACGCAGCATTAGCCCCAGATTATTCCGCGTCCGCCGCCAAGGGTTATCGGCGGTTTTATAGATAATATGACGTAGGTCATTAAGCCGCCCCGGTTTCTGGGGCTTGCCATCCTCAAGCCATTTGACGCGGGTTTTTCCACCTTTCCACGCCTTAGTGGTGAAGCCCAATATCTCTACCTTGACACCACAACGCTCTAACGTCCGGGCCAGAATGTCGGCGCACATGGCGGCGATGGTAATGGGTCGTCCGCGCATGGAGCCGGAATTATCGATCAGCAATGTGACCACCGTATCCTTGAATTCGGTATCATTTTCCACCTTGAAGGACAGGGCATGAAGTGGATTAGTCACCACACGGGTCAGGCGGGCTGTATCCAATATGCCTTCTTCCAGATCAAAGTCCCATGACCGCCGCTGCTGTGCCATGAGCATCCTTTGTAGCCGATTGGCGAGCTTGGAGATCACCCCATGCAGGCCGCTAAGCTGTTGATCCAGATTGCGGCGCAGAAAGGAAAGCTCTTCGGCATCACAAAGCTCTTCAGCATTGATAGTCTCGTCAAATTCAGTGCTATAGACTGAGTAGCGCGGCCCCTGCACCTGGTCTGTGGCAAGGTCATTGGGGTTGAACATAGCCTGTGCTTTTGCGGCCTCTTCGGCCATCATGTCATTGATCGTATCTTCCGAAAGTTCCGCGCCCATGTCGCTGGCGTCTGATGAGCCGTCACTGCTGTCGGAATTATCATCACCCTCTTCCTGATTGTCACCGTCTTCACCATCCTCAGTGCCGTCTTCGTCATCCATATCCTGATCTTGGGAGTCATCATCTGAATTAGGTGATTTGTTTTTATCTTCGCCTTCAAAATCATCGGCCAGATCAAGGTCGGCTATTATTTTCCGGCTTATACGGCTAAATGCAGCCTGATCGCCCATATTTTCAATAAGTTCATCAAGGTGAAGCGCGGCCTTGGATTCGATCTGGGTGCGGAATTGATTGACAACCTCGTTGGTCACTTCCGGCGGATGGGCATGGGTCAGCCGTTCCCGCACCAGCAGTCTGAGGATATCACCATAAGGAATATCTTCGGCATTAGCGGACAGGCTAAGACGGGTCTTGGCATAGTGATCATCCAGCGTCGCCGCCAGATTCTGCGCTACACCGGCCATCTTAGTGCTACCTATGGCTTCCACACGCGCCTGTTCGATAGA
>JAGLJX010000449.1 GCA_023142175.1 Emcibacter sp. | reverse complement strand
GAAGCGGTGGAAGGCGAGATAGAGACGTAGGAGGCGCTGAGCGCAGGAGCGTCATTCATCCCGTCTCCCACCATAAGTATTTTCTTTCCTTCTGCTTTGAGTTTTTCCAGCCGGTCGATTTTATCCTGTGGCTTGGCCGCCCCAAGATAATCAGAAATTCCCAGTTTTTCGGCAACTTCCGAGACAACATCGGGTCGGTCACCGGAAAGCAGAAGGACGTCAAATCCTTTGTTTTGAAACCATGCGACAACTTCGGCGGCATCTTTTCTTAATCGATCCTGAAAGGCGAGGAATACCGCGTCGCGCCCCTCAACCTTCAGCCAAAGCTCACTATAGCGTGTGTTTTTCTGAATATTCATTGGCACATGACACCAGTCACGATTACCAAGGCGGATTTCCTTGCCATCAATGGTGGCTTTCAGGCCCATGCCCGGTTCTTCATGGAGCGGACTTGTCGTAGCAATGGTCGGAATGTCACGTTCATGGCTGGCAACAATTAACGCCCTACATAGGGGGTGGGTGGATGTTTTGGCAAGGCTTGCCGCCAGTTCAAGATCGGCAGGAGCTATATCATCCGCATTTGCTATTTCCGGCTGACCCAAGGTAAGGGTGCCGGTCTTGTCAAAGGCGACGGTGTCAATCTCTGCCAGCCGTTCCAGCCCGTCGGGGGCCTTGACCAATATACCATTTTTAAACAGGCGGCTAGAGGCGACAATCTGTACCACCGGAACCGCCAGCCCCAAGGCACAGGGGCAAGTGATGATCAGGACAGCTATGGCCGTGATCAGCGACTGTTCCCAGCCAACGGTGCTGAAAATAATCCAGCCCAGAAAAGTTGCCAGTGCCAGAAGATGAACCGCTGGTGCATAAATCTGCGCTGCTTTATCGGCGAGCCGGACATATTTGGCCCGGCCCTGTTCCGCCGTTTCCATCAGGCCGATAATCTCATCCAGAAGAGTCTTGCCGCTCAGCGCCGTGACCCTGATGTCAAGGGCGCCGTTAACATTCATGGTTCCGGCAAAAACTTTGTCACCCAAGGTGGATTTAACGGGAATAGTCTCGCCCGTGACCAGACTGTTATCCACTTCGGACGTGCCGCTAATGATCTCACCATCCACGGGGATACGCTCACCCGGAGCTACCCGAACCACCATTTCGGTGTTGAGAAGTTCAATGGCGCAGTTTGTCGTGTCGCCGTTTTCTGTGACGATGATTGCCGAGCTTGGGCGATAGCTCATCAGGTTATGGGCGGTTGAGCGGGCATGATTACGCATTTTCCGGTCAAGAAAGCGACCGATCAGCAGGAAAAACAACAGCATAACCGCCGCGTCATAATAGGTATCAGCACCGCCGTTCAGCGTTTGCATGACACTCATGAGCAAGGACAGGATCACAGCCAGAGAGATTGGCACATCCATATTAAGGCTACGAGCCTTGAGCGAGCCATAGGCGGATTTAAAGAAAGGCGTACCCGCAACCGCACTGGCAGGCAGAGCAATCAGCGCAGAAATCCAGTGGAAGAACCCGCGGGTTTGGTCGCCCATATCGGTTCCTGCCCAGTCAGACACAGACAAAAGCATGATATTCATCATGGCAAATCCGGCGATACCCATGCAGATCAAAAGCCAGCGACCTTCTTTGTCACCCTCGGCCGCGGAAGGGTCATCTTTAAACAGATAGCCATTGAAGCCTATATCTTTCAGGGTTTTGATAACTTCATCACTATTGGCGGCCACATCGGGGCTGTCACCGGACCATTCCACGGCAAGCCGCTGGGTGGTCAGGTTAAGACGGACGTTTTTTATGATTGGATTTTTTTGCAATGCCCCTTCGATTTCCCGTATGCATGACGGGCAATGCAGACCTTCCACCAGAAAATGTTCAAGTGGCGTGCCTTTGCGGTCAAAACTATCCTGTGATTTTACTACCGCCATAATATTCTCTATTCTTCAGCTGTTACGAGTATCTTTTCTCTGAGCTGATATATGGGACCATCGGCGCGCTTTACAAGGATGGTCACATTCCATTGTCCGGCCTGTGGCAGGCTTAGAGGGGCAGTATATATGTTATTTCCGGTCTTTGTAAGGACGATCTTCTGATCGTAAGAATCCGTCACAGCGCGGCTGATGTGGGCGGCGACGTTGGCGGGGGGCAAATCGGCTACAGGCCAGATTATTTCCACATCGAGCCTGTCACGCTTAAGGCTGTTGGGGCTATGCTTAAGTGACATTTTCCAACCGGATTTCTTCTGATTTTCGGCAGCGGCGATTTCATCGTTATAATAAAGACCTTTGCGGTAGGCGTCTTTAGTCTCAAGCCCGCCCCATGTGCCCACGGCAATGGTGGCCATGATGGCATTGACGATAAAGATGATCAGGAAAAACCCGGCAATCCACATAAAAGCCTTTTTACCGGTAAATTCCTTGATGGGTTTTTCAGGGGAGGATGTCATTTCTTTGGCCCCTTGAAGCTGGTGGCATTATCGCTGACACTTGATCCGTCCAGATCTTTGGCAGTAATGGAAATGTCTATACTGTCGGTTAATAAATCCTCTTTGGGAACAGACAGATAAATTTTCACAGACCGCAATCGATCCCGGTTTACTTCGATGATGGGCAGTCCTTCCGGTGTTTTTGCCTGAACCCCTTCGATCTTCATATGGTAGTTTTTCAAGCCAGAGATATTGAGCGAAAATTTTCGGATATCATGGGTTTTATTGAGGATTTTAACTGTATAGCCATTACGGATATCGCCCGATGAAAGCTGGACATATAAAGGGTTCCGGTCGCGCAGGACATTTACCTCAAGGTCGCTGCGATGGGTCAGCCCCCATATGATGCTACCACCCACAATAATCATGAAAATGATATAGAGAAGTGTGCGGGGCCGTATGACTTCTATCTTTTCCGGCTTGCCTTCTGCCCGACGGTCAAAATTCGCCAGACTGTCATAAGCGATCAGGCCTTTTGGACGGCCAATCTGCTCCATGACGCTATCGCAGGCATCAATGCATAGTGAACATTGGATACATTCAAGCTGCATTCCGTCACGAATATCAATTCCCATGGGGCAGACAACAACACACTGCCGACATTGGATACAGTCACCGCGGTCGTCCCATGGTTCATTTTTCTTGTGGGGTGCGCGTGGCTCGCCCCGGTCAGACCGGTACATGACAGATAGAGAATCCTCATCCATCATCACCGCTTGAATACGGGGCCATGGGCACATATAGGTGCAGACCTGTTCGCGGGCAAAGCCGCCCAGAAGATAGGTGGTGAAGGTCAGAACCATGATCCAGAAATAGGTAGTCATCGGTGCATCAAAAGCAATCAGTTGTTGCGTCAGTGTCGGCGCATCATTCATATAGAAGACCCACGCCCCGCCGGTGAGGACGGCGATCATCAGCCAAGTGAGATGTTTTGCGGTTTTTTTGAGAATTTTGGAGCCGGACCAACTGGCTTTGTCCAGCTTAATACGGGCGTTTCTCTCACCCTCGAAAAAGCGTTCTACCACCAGAAACAGATCGACCCAGACCGTCTGTGGGCAGGTATATCCGCACCATATGCGCCCCGCCGTACTGGTCACAAGGAACAGGGCGATTGCCGCGAGTATCAATAGGCCGGTGATGTAATAAACTTCCTGCGGCCAGATCTCAATGAAGAAGAAATAAAACCGACTGTTGACAATATCCACCAGAATGGCTTGATCAGGGATGCCGGGGCCGCGTTCCCACCTGATCCAGGGGGAGAAATAATAAATACCGAGCGTGACAATCATCACCCACCATTTAATGGTACGAAAGGTTCCCTTTGCACGCTTGGGATGAATTTTTTTCTGGGCAGCATAAAGGGAGCGGTTTTCCCCCTTGTTTACGGCTTCAACCTTGGCACGTTCAATCTTCTCATGCGGTATGAGAGGAATTTGGTCAGACCCGTTATCAGGTCGTAAGCCCATTGCCTACTCACCTCCGCCTAATGTGTGAATATATACCGCCAGGCTCTTGATCGTCGCGGGATCAAGACGGCCATCCCATGTGGGCATGACCCCCTTGCGGCTGTAGGAAATCGTGGCAATCAGTGTTTCAGGATCCGCACCATAAAGCCAGATACCATCGGCGAGGTTGGGCGCGCCAAATTCTTTATTTCCACGGGCATCTTCACCATGACAGGCTGCGCAATTTTCCTGAAATAGCTCAAAGGCTCCCGCAGGTGCGGCAATGGTTTTGTTCGACAGGGACATTACATAAGTGGCAACGTCTTTTATCTGATCCTTTTCCAGCATTTCATCGGTGAGGAAGGCTGGCATATCGCTCAGGCGGGTGTCTTCGTGAACGCCGCGAATACCAACCGAGATAGTTTCATGAATTTCGTCCAGACTTCCACCCCACAACCAGTCATCATCATTCAGATTGGGGTAGCCTTTGGCTCCTGCTGCGCCGGAACCATGGCAACCGGCGCAATTATCACCGAAAGCTGCTTTACCGCCAGCCATTGCAAATTCCAACAGGTCTGGTGTGTTTTCTATGGTTGCCAAATCCGCAGCCAGAAGTTTTTCAGAAAAAATCTTGCGGGAATCCTGCGCGGCGGCAAGTTCGGAATTGACCGTATCCCGCTGGGAATATCCAAGCATACCTTTGGTATGTTCACTGACCAGAGGCCATGCTGGCATGAGAATCCAATAACCAATGGCCCAAACTATGGAGGCATAAAGCGTCCATAACCACCAGCGTGGCAATGGTGTGTTCAGTTCCTTAATCCCGTCCCACTCATGGCCAGTGGTGTAAGTTTTGGTAACCTCATCATATTCGGGTTCTGTAGACATAATCTTACTCCTCATCCAGAGGGCGGTTTGCCGCCTTGGTGAATTTTGCTTTGTTAGCAGGCCAGAAGGCATAGGCGATTGCTATTACAAACATACTGAAAAGAAACAGCAGTCCCCAGCTTTCGGCGAAATTGGCAACGTCCTGATGTGTCATTGTCCGGCTCCTAGCGGTTGTTTTCTTTTTCGTTATAGAGGGAGAAATCAACTAATGTGCCGAGCATCTGCATATAGGCAATCAGGGCATCCAACTCGCTGATCTTTTCAGGGTTGCCGTCAAAATCACGAACCTGAGCGGTCGGCCAACGTTCCTCAAAATCATCAAAATAATCGCTATCCTCATCAAGCTGTGCCTGTAAATCGGCGGCGGCAAATTTAATCTGATCTTCGCTATAGGGTACGCCTACCATTTTATTGGCCATAAGGTCAGCCGATATAAGGTCAAACTTCAGGTCATTTTCCGCAAGAAACGGATAGCCGGGCATAACTGATTCCGGCACTACGGCGCGAGGGGCGATCATATGCTCCCGATGCCATTCATCGGAATATTTATTACCCACACGGGCAAGGTCGGGACCGGTTCTTTTTGATCCCCATTGGAAAGGATGATCATACATACTTTCTGCCGCCAGTGAATAATGACCGTAACGTTCCACTTCATCACGGGTGGAGCGGATCATCTGGGAATGGCAATTATAACAGCCTTCGCGGATATAGATATTCCGTCCTGCAAGTTCCAGCGGCGTATAGGGGCGCATACCCTCAACCTTTTCAATGGTGCTTTCCAGATAGAATAGCGGGGCGATTTCCACCAGTCCGCCAATGGCAACCGTAATCAGGATACCAACCAGAAGAATGAGGGGATTTTTTTCAAAGATAGCATGTTTGAATGACATTTTTTATCTCCTTCTTATTCTGCTGGTACAGTTTGAGTTTCAGGGATGGCATCCCCTTCGCCGCGTGCTGTTTTCCACAGGTTATAGACCATGATCAATGAGCCGATGACGAACAACAGCCCGCCAGTTGCGCGGATGATATAATAGGGGTGCATGGCTTCCACGGTTTCCACGAAGGAATATTCCAGAAATCCAAGGCTGTCATATGCCCGCCACATAAGACCCTGCATGATACCGGATACCCACATGGCGCAGATATATAGTACGATGCCAATGGTCGAAATCCAGAAGTGCATATTTACAAGTTTCAGTGAATAAAGACCCTTGCGTTTCCAGAGCCAAGGGTACATGCAGTAAAGCGCCCCGAAGCTCACATAAGCCACCCATCCAAGGGCGCCGGAATGTACATGACCAATAGTCCAGTCGGTGTAGTGCGATAAGGCATTAACTGTTTTAGATGCCATTACAGGGCCTTCAAATGTTGACATGGCATAGAATGCTAATGACACAATCAAGAAGCGTAAAATGTAATCCGTACG
>JAGLJX010000448.1 GCA_023142175.1 Emcibacter sp. | reverse complement strand
TGACGGGCAGGATGATTTTACCTGGCAGGAGTGTCTGTCGCTCTTTGATAAAAACCCTGAATGGCTGGCTATAAACAGCATGGTCCGGCAAAAGGCGCTAACAGAGTAAACGTAAAAAACCTAATTTTTAAAAGAAGTTAGTGAATTTCTGTTCGTTTATCTATATGATCTTCCTTGGTCTGAGAGTAGTTTTTGAAAAAGATAAGGACTTTTGATGAGCAAGACATTAATTCGGTCTTTTGAAACCGATCTTGGGTTTCTGAAAGATAAGACCTTGATGATTACCGGAGGTACCGGATCTTTTGGCAAGATGTTGACGCAAACTTTGCTGGACAATGCAAGCTTAAGCCGACTGATCATTTTTTCCCGCGATGAATTAAAGCAATATGAGATGGACTTATCCTTCTCTAATCATCCAAAAAATAGCGTTTTACGCTTTTTTATTGGTGATGTCAGGGACCGTAACCGGCTGGATATGGCGCTTCGCGGCGTGGACTATGTTATCCATGCGGCGGCGCTGAAACACGTGCCAATCGCGGAATATAACCCGTTTGAATGTATCAAGACCAACATCTTTGGCGCTCAGAATTTGGCAGAAGCGGCCATTGGCTGTGGGGTCAAGAAGATCATAGCCCTGTCCACAGACAAGGCGGCAAGCCCGCTTAACCTTTACGGTGCCTCAAAATTGGCATCAGATAAAATTTTCGTGGCTGCAAATGCCCTCGGCGGCAGTCAGGAATTCTCCTGTTCCGTGGTGCGCTACGGTAATGTGCTAGGATCACGCGGCTCTGTGGTTCCCTTTTTCAATAAATTAATAGCGGACGGTGCCACTCATTTGCCGGTTACAGACATACGCATGACCCGCTTCTGGATTACTCTTCGGCAGGGCGTGGATTTTGTGCTCAGCAACCTGAACATGATGCGCGGCGGTGAAATTTATATTCCGAAAATTCCCAGCATGAAAGTCCTGGATATGGCCAAGAGCCTGGCTCCGGACCTTGAAATTCGTGAAATTGGCATCCGTCCCGGCGAAAAACTCCATGAGCAGATGATCACCCGCGATGATGGCCGCCAGACCATCGCCCTGAAGGATCGCTATATCATCACACCGCAATTCAGATTTTGGTCTGATGATTATTATATGGATCAGAATGCGGTTCATGTTCCCGAAGATTTTGATTATTCCAGCGATACCAACGAAGAATGGCTGGACAATGACCAGTTTCGTGAATTACTAAAAATAATATGACATCAGGGTAGCGCAAATATCAACAATCAAGGCTGGGTTTAAGCAGAAAAAATTAAGGAACTTATGAGCGGATTAGTGATTTTTGGCGCAACAGGTATGCTAGGGCAAGTGTTGATGAAAGAAGCACAGGCCCGCGACCAACAAGTATCCGGCGTGGCCCGCAGGGGCAGTGATTATGATTTGGATATTGGTGCCCTATCTTCGTTATCTGATTTTTTATGCCGGACAAAACCCGAAATTATAATAAATTCTGCCGCAATAATAAACCTTGTGGGGTGTGAAGAACAGCCTGAAGCTGCCGATACAATAAATGCTAAGGCGGTTCAGGTGATGGCGGATTATTGCCAAAGCTCAGATGCTTTCCTAGTGCAGATTTCCACGGATCAGTATTTCCGGTCTATGGACCCCGTGACGCTGCATGATGAAAATGCTGAAATACATTTGGTCAATAGCTATGCCCGCACAAAATATGCGGGTGAAGAATTTGCCCTTAAATCCCACAATTCAATAGTAATTCGCACCAATGTAACAGGCTGTCGAAATGCCCGTGGCCCTACATTCCTTGAATGGGCGGTGTCAACACTTGCCTCAACGGAAGATATTACCGGGTTTGCAGATTATTATACATCGACAATAGACCGTAACTCACTGGCAAAGGCTGTGTTTGACTTGTTGGACAAACAGGCACAAACTGGCATCTATAACATCGCCTCATCCCAGGTATTCAGCAAGTTTGAGTTCCTGAGCGCACTCTCAAAAGAACTTGATATACCGGATAGAATGATAAAAAATGGGACTGTAGGGTCAGTTTGGCCTGATCGTTGCATTACTTTAGGATTAGACGTT
>JAGLJX010000447.1 GCA_023142175.1 Emcibacter sp. | reverse complement strand
GGTAGACGCGCAGCGTTGAGGTCGCTGTGGGATAATATCCCGTGGAAGTTCGAGTCTTCTCGGCCGCACCAACTTTTTCTTTAGCATATTCCCGCGTTGTAGTTACAGATCAGTCCTTGTAAACCTTGCCACCCTTCATGACAAAATCAACATCGAGCAACTCTTTGATGTCTTTCAGGGGTGAGTTGTCTACGGCGATAATATCGGCATATTTACCCGCTTCGATCGTGCCGATGGAATCTGACATATCAATCAAATCTGCCGCATTAATGGTTGCCGACTTAATGACATTCATTTCCGACATGCCGGCCTCTACCATGAGGACGGCTTCTTCGGCATTGGTGCCATGCTTTGAGATGCCACTGTCTGTGCCGTAAGCAATTTTGACACCTGCCTTGATGATTCTGTCGAAATTACTCATCATGTCCGCGCCCACACGAATGGCTTTTTTCTTGACCGCCTCGCTCATGAAGTCCGAATGTTGTGCGGCATGTCTGACGGTGGCACCCGCAAGCAGGGTAGGGACAAGATAAGCACCGGTTTTCTTGAATAATTTTATGGCTTCAGGGCCGGTATAGGTGCCATGCTCAATACTGGCAACACCAGCCTTCAGGGCGGCAATGATGCCGTCTTCGCCGTGGGCGTGGGAGGCAACTTTCCGGCCCATGCGTTTGGCGGCAAGGACGACTTCTCTCAATTCATCCATTTCCATCTGTTGACTGGTTCCGGTGGCGCGGTCGGTCATAACGCCGCCAGTTGAGGTGATCTTGATAAGGTCGGCACCATATTTAATGGTATTACGGGCCGCACGACGGCAGTCATAAGGGCCGTTACAGATATTCGGCGAAGTCCACGCTGTCATCAAAATTGGCTTAACACCACTGATATCGGCATGTCCGCCAGTGATACCAACGCCACCCGCAGCAATTATGCGGGGGCCATCGACCCAGCCTTTATTGATTGCATCACGCATGGCATACATTTCCTGCGCCGAAGAGCCAACATCGCGAACGGTTGTAAAACCGGCCCGTAAAGTACTCATGGCATATTTCAGGCTGCGCATCTGCATCAGCTGTGATGACATTTTTAGACTGTCACGGTTATTATTTGGCCCCATTTCCCCCTGCAAATGAACATGCATATCCATTAATCCGGGCAGAACAAACTTGTCCTTGAGGTCAATAAGGGTAACGTCACCCTCAAAGTTGCCGGGGCTTGCAAAGCCATCCCTGATTTCCACAATGCGTTGGTCTTTGATGATGATGCTCTGATTTGATACAGGCGCTTTTCCGGGAATAGCAAGTAGTTCTCCCGCATGAATAATCTTGGTTTCTGCCAAGGAATTGGCGGTTGATATGGTTAGAAATGCCGTTACGGCTAATCCAATATGGTGAATTTTCAAAATATTATCCTCCGGTGTTATTTTTTTGGTTGTTTATATTTTTAGATATACCACCCTTGGGCGATATAGAGAAATTTTATCTTTCTTGCGCCTTTACCTGATCCCATAGCTTGTCCATTTCCTCTAAACTCATATCTTCAAGAGATTTACCTTGTGCGCCCGCCAATTTTTCTACCTGCTTGAAGCGGTTTTCAAATTTATAGTTGGCGGATCTCAGTGCGCCTTCAGGGTCTATGTTCATGTGTCTGGCCAAATTGGCGTAGACGAACATCATGTCGCCGAATTCTTCGGTGATTTTATCGCTATTGTCATCCCCCTTTTTGGCTTGAACCAATTCATGGGATAATTCGGCCATCTCTTCGTTTAACTTGTCCAGAACCTGTGAGGTATCCGGCCAGTCGAAACCGACCCTTGCGGCCCTGTTCTGAAGCTTTATGGCACGGGTTAAGGCGGGTAGTCCGCCCGTGACACCGTCAAGGGCGCTGCTCTGCTGATCTTTTTGTTTTCGCTCAAGGGCTTTTTGGGTTTCCCAGGCCTTGGTCTGTTCTTCGGAATTGCGATAATCTGCGCCGGCAAAGACATGGGGGTGGCGGCGGATCATTTTGTCACAAATGCTCTCTACCACATCCTTAAAGTCAAAATGCCCTTTTTCCTGCGCCATCTGACTGTGAAAAATCACCTGAAACAATAAAT
>JAGLJX010000446.1 GCA_023142175.1 Emcibacter sp. | reverse complement strand
GCCGCAAAACAAATGATATAGGGGGAATTGTGAGCGAGAGACTCGTAGCTGTTGATATAGACACTCTTTTTTGTGAAATGCTGGAACTGACTTCTGATGAACGGACCATAGAACTTAACCGCGTCGCAATACTGAATTTGGAACTGGCAAATAATGTGCGGGCTTTATTTGAAATAGGTACCAAGGCAGAAGCTCTTCTCGACATACCGGCGGCAGATGCCAGAGACAATCTTTATGAAAAAATAGCAGAAGGCTGGACCGAAAGAAAACAGGATGATGATGTTCGTATCGGTGATCAGGTAGGCCCATTCACGCTCACGGCAGTTATAGGTCGCGGTGCACGGTCTACGGTGTATAAAGCTACGCGTGCGGGCGAAGAATGGCATCAGACTGTAGCTATCAAGATCTTGCGTCGGGGTATTGATACGGATGACGTGATCGCACGTTTCCACCTTGAACGCCAAATTCTTGCGCGTCTTGTTCATCCCGGCATTGCCTCTATTTTGGATGTAGGTGTCACCAGTGATGGTCTGCCTTATTTTGCAATGGAACAGATTGAAGGCAAGCCCGTCAGTGAACATTGTGATGAATTGAACCTTCCCATACGGGCCCGCCTTACTTTATTTCTACAGATCGCAGATACTGTCAGTTTCGCTCACCGTCACTTGGTGGTGCATAGGGACATCAAACCTTCTAATATATTGGTAGACGCCGAGAGCAAAGCAACCTTGCTTGATTTTGGTATATCTAAACTATTGGACCCCAATGAAAAGGATGCGCCCTCTGTTCATACCCGTACAGATGTCCGGCCCTTAACACCTGATTATGCCGCCCCAGAGCAAATTGCAGGAGAGGTTATCACAACGGCTACCGATATATATCAACTTGGCGTTCTGCTCGCTAAAATACTAACAGGGGTATTGCCACAAGGCGATGATGGTGAGGTCAGTGAGGACATGAAAAAACTCCCACTTGACCTTCAGACAATCATAAGTAAGGCTACCCGTATTGAACCGCAATATCGCTATCTCGCGGTACATGACTTGATGCAGGATATTGAACGTTATCTTGATGATCTGCCTATATTAGCCCGCGCGCCAACCTTTATGTACCGGATGCAAAAATTTATCCAACGCCGACCCTGGGCCTTTCCTGTTGCGGCATTAAGTATATTGGGAATTATTGCTTATATGGTGATGGTGACTATTTATGCGGATCGATTGCAAATAGAACGAGACCTGAAGGCAGCAGAGGCCGACCGTGCAGACGAAATAAAATCATATCTGGTGGATTTTATGCGCGCGCCCGATCCCTATGAAGGGGAAGGTTTTGATGTAACCGTACAGCAGGCACTGGCAAACGCAGCCGCAAATGCCGAAACAGAACTCACCAATCGCCCTGAATTACAGGCAGAGATTTTTGCCACACTGGCTGAGGTATACGGCAATCTGGATATCCACGCGGAGGCAGCTAAATATTGGGAAAAATATACTGAAATTCTAGGCTCATTAAGGCCTGATTCACTGGCATGGTTAAAGGGAAGGCGTGAATATGGCTATTCAATGTTCAGAACAGAACAGAAGGATATCGCCATTACGGAGCTGGACAATACAATACAAGCCCTCGAAGCGCGCCAGCCTTTGCCGTTGGTGGATTTGGCGATTACGCTTATCTACCGGGCAGAAATAGAGTCCGAAATCGGTAATATGGATCAGGCGGTCGCTATGCTGGAATCCGCTGTAGAAAGATCACGACAGGCCGGATCAGTCGGTGAACACCAGCTTGCAACAGCACTGGGCACTATTGGTCTTGTATATAGCAATAAGGGCGAAAGAGAAGCGGCGCTAGAGGCATTGAATGAGGCAATAGCCATAAATACTAAGTTGCACGGTCAGAATAGTTTGCCAGTTACCCAAACAAGAATGTCATATGG
>JAGLJX010000445.1 GCA_023142175.1 Emcibacter sp. | reverse complement strand
GGCCGGGGTCATTTTCAGAGAGCTGCTTGGGCCAGCACATAAGGAAACTTTAACCGCTGAAAGCAATGTGGGATATGTTTTTAACCGCTTGAAGAAACACGCTGAGGCAGAAGTTATTTATCGTGATATTTTGCAGCGAAGGCGTGAAAAATACGGGGATAAACCAAATATGAGCGTTGCGATCAGCCTGATCAATCTGGCAACCTCCCTGTCTTATCTTGACCGTAATCAAGACGCAGCAGATGCCCTGATCGAAGGGCGCGCCATTATGGCCGACAATGTGGCTCCCGGTCATTTCCGTTTGGCTTTTCCCGATATGACACTTGCTCATATCTATGAAGTTCTTGGCGATTTTATTGCCATGGAAATGGTCGCACGCCGAGCCTTGTCCATTCTGAAACCAGCCATGAAACGCGGCACGCCTGTGCGGGAGGTGGCCCAGTGTCGCCTTGGGGGAGCCTTGATACAGCAGGGTAAAAAAACAGAAGGTCACGCAGAAGTGCAGGATGCTTTCGATGCCCTCAAAGCGGCTAATGGACCGCCACATCTTCTGGAAGAATGTCAGGGTTATCTGGATATGTGATTGCGACAACTTCCCCTAATGAGCATGTCTTTTTCTTATAGTTAAAATTTAGTTAATTTTTTTGTCGGGTTTTCTCCCTGTCCTACGCTTACTTAGCCGAGGATAGTTTTTATTTAAATATTTAATATTCCTGGGGAGGGAATCTATGACCGCTCAATTTTTGCCTGAAACATTTATAAAAAATGTTTTACTGAAAAACGTCCGCCGCATTAAAAACCGCAAAGGTCAGATGCTGACCTTGCTCAGCCTTAGCCCGTTGGCAGGTTGTTCACATAATAAAGTGACGCCAGTGCCACCGCCTGTAGTCGAAGACCCTGCTACATTCACGGAAAGCCCGACAGGAACCTTTACCGGTACCGAAGATGGTGAAAATCTGGACCAAGGGGCAGCTACTACTGATTTAACGGTTGATGGGCTGGGTGGTGATGACAGCATCATTACGGGGTCTGGTAATGATACCATAGATGGTGGCGCGGGCAATGATACAATGCAGTCTGGCTCCGGCAACGACAGCCTTACAGGTGGTGCGGGGAATGATATATTCCACGGCGGTCTTGGTATGGACACTATGCTTGGCGGTGAAGGCGATGATGTTTTCGTGCTTATTGGCACCACAGGTGAAGGTCAGTATACACAGGATGATATAACCAATCCGGGAGGTTCCGGCATTGACCTTAGCTCAATTCTTACCCTTGCAACATTGAATGATCAAACCATCAGCGAAGCGGAGATCGGCGAAATTATTGATGGCGGGGCAGGAAATAACACGCTTGTTATTTACGGCGATGTGGACCTTACCGGTCTTGACCTAAGCAATATTACAGTTTTACAGATTAATTCGGAAGCAACGCTTACTCCGGATCAATTAATGACATTTACGACAGTAAACGGGGATGGTAATTCAGTTCTTGTTATTCAGATTCCAGATGACGGAAATACTCATTTTCTTGACCTTTCAGGCACTGACTTTACCGGGATTGGCGAGCTTCGCATAGTTGGAGAAGCCACCATTACGAATGACAGCTTTCTGGCTTTGGCAGACGTTGGTTTAATTCGTTACATTGGTACATCAGAAGGGGACCAATTAACCGGAAACCAGATGGATGAGACATTCAATGGCAAAGGTGGAGATGACGCGATAGCACCTAATCAGGGCAATGATATCATCTTTGGCGGCAATGGAACCGATACCGTAGTTCTAGGCGGTACTATTGATGATTATCAACTTACCAATCATGGCGATGGCCATTGGACAGTGGTGGGGTCGGATGGCACTAAAGAACTCCATGATGTAGAGCTACTGAGCTTTGTTGGGTCTTCGCCCATATCACTCGATGAATTCAGCCCCCCCCTTGTTACAGATGACACATTTGATGTTGATGAAAATCAGATACTTGATTTCACCGCAGCAGATTTAATTGCCAATGACATTGATCCAAACGGCGACCCTTTATTGGTCACCGCATTGAGCTTTATCACAGGTTCAAAACTTGAAGGTAATATTACGACGGGTATGGCAAGCGGCGGCATCTCTACGATTAGCCTTAATGCGGGCACAGATTTTGACGAGCTTGCCGAGGGCGAGACCTACGTTGAAGACATTACCTATACGGTTACAGATGGCAACAAAGACAGTATGGGAACGATTACCATTACGGTAACGGGCACCAATGATGTGCCGGTATTAACCGGATTTAAT
>JAGLJX010000444.1 GCA_023142175.1 Emcibacter sp. | reverse complement strand
CCGCTGGCTTTTGCCGGATGGTTCGGCATGAATAATATCACGGATGAGCATGTGTCGCCTGATGTGGGTAACCCCGTCAGCGCGTTTACTCAGATTTCATTCATGCTGATACTGGGTTTTGTGGCCGCAGCTTCCGGCTTGTGGTTAATGTTGCCTCAGTCGGCAGAAGGTCTGCCTACATCCGGTTTTGGATTGAGCAAATGGATTGTATTACCCATAGTTATTATATTAACCGTATATTTGCTGAAGATGATCCCCGGACAGGTCGGGCAGAACCTGAAACGTCAGTATAAAATCTTTGAAAATAAACACACATGGGCCATGACCGTTATTTACACCATGACCTTTGGTTCCTTCATTGGTTTTGCGGCGGCATTTGGTTTGGCAATCAAAGTTATCTTCGGCTATCAGCACATTGTGGTTGATGGCATTATGACTCATGATCTGGCGAATCCCAATGGCCCAAGTGCTCTGATGTTTGCATGGACCGGCCCGTTCATCGGTGCTTTGATTCGACCCGTCGGCGGCATGATTGCCGATAAATTTGGTGGCGCGCGCGTTACCCAGTATATCTCCTTCATTATGGTGGCCTGTGCCTTGGGCGTGGCTTATTATATGAAGCTGGCGTATGCCTCTGCCACACCGGAAGAATTTTTTGTTCCCTTCCTGATTCTGTTTCTGGTTCTTTTTGCTGCAACAGGTATTGGGAACGGATCTACTTTCCGCACTATCGCTATGGTATTTGATAAAGAACAGGCCGGCCCTGTGCTTGGCTGGACATCTGCGGTGGCGGCCTACGGTGCTTTCATCATTCCCAAAGTGTTGGGTGAAGAAATCAAGGCCGCAACACCGGAGCTTGCCCTTTATGGCTTCGCCATCTTCTACGGCGTTTGCATTGTGATTAACTGGTGGTTCTATCTACGCCCCGGTGCTTATGTGAAAAACCCGTAAACCGACTTAGAATTATAATCGAGAGAATAAAGATATGAGCCATTTTTTGGACAAAATGACATTTTTCACCAGAGAAAAGCCTGAAACTTTTTCAGACGGGCATGGTATTACAACCAATGAAGACCGCGGATGGGAGAGAGCATATCGGGGCCGTTGGGCCCATGATAAGGTCGTACGCTCCACCCACGGTGTGAACTGTACCGGATCATGTAGCTGGAAAATTTACGTCAAGGGCGGATTGGTAACCTGGGAAACCCAGCAGACCGATTATCCCCGAACACGCACAGATTTGCCAAATCATGAGCCACGCGGTTGCGCGCGCGGGGCCAGTTACAGCTGGTATCTTTATAGCTCGGCACGGCTCAAATACCCTATGATCCGCAGTCGGCTTTTGAAGCTTTGGCGGGAAACAAAAAATGTCTATGCCGATCCGGTGATCGCATGGGCAAATATTGTTGAGGACAAGGAAAAAGCCACATCTTACAAACAGGTTCGCGGACTAGGCGGTTTGGTTCGGGCCAGTTGGGACGAGGTTAATGAGATCATCGCGGCGGCCAATATCTATACTGCCAAGACGTATGGTCCTGATCGGGTTATTGGTTTCTCTCCCATTCCGGCTATGTCTATGGTGTCTTATGCGGCGGGTTCGCGTTATCTGTCATTGATTGGCGGCGTGTGCTTAAGCTTCTATGACTGGTATTGTGATTTGCCACCGGCTTCCCCGCAGGTATGGGGTGAGCAGACGGATGTTCCGGAAAGTGCGGACTGGTATAATTCATCTTATATTATGGCCTGGGGTTCTAACGTGCCGCAGACCCGCACGCCCGATGCTCATTTCTTCACCGAAGTGCGCTACAAAGGCACCAAGACCG
>JAGLJX010000443.1 GCA_023142175.1 Emcibacter sp. | reverse complement strand
CCTTTTGCAAGTCGCCAAAACGGCGAGTATTTTTGGCCCATAGCTCGTCAAATTTATTTTTAAATGCCACATCGCCGGTCAACAGGAATGCCCGAATATTGGCAAGGCCAAGACCCAGTGTACCGCGCACGTCAGCCATAATACCCAAAAGCCGTTTGCGTTGGGCAGTAGCGGGCATTCTCGCCTCCATGTCGATCAGGGCAGTAATTTTCGAGAATTGAATTGCGGCCTGAGGCATAGCTTCATTGGTCAATATAATATTGGCCGGATATTGTTCCGGGCTATTGGCAATATTTTCTACTTTTGTCTGCGCGATGCGGAACTCTTCATAAACGGCTTTAAAGTCAGTCCATTTCTTCACATTGGCAGGGTTCGTCCACTTAGTGGATAGAGCATCCATATCATTGCTCACCCGATCTGCATCGGCCCAAACAGCCGCGCGTTCCGTTTTGAATTTGTCGGCTCCGGTAAGCATATAGCCCCGCAGACTTGCTAGGGAGGCATAAATGTCTTTAACCAATGCCGCACTTGCCGCCGATGTAGGCACACGCAAATTATCTATACGGTTGATCTGACTATCAATATTTTTCAGTTGGTAAATCGTAATGCCAATAACCAGAACCAGAATAGCACTTATAGCCCCAAAACCCACAAATAGACGATTTCTAATGTTCATATTACTTATTATACTAAAGATGTTTAAATTAATATCCATATCGCTCACCACTATTGTTAAATGTTTATTCTGGTAATATCACACTTAAATCACCAGAATTCCTGCCTTCTATTCTCTATTTATTTTCTAGTTTTTTAGCTCCGGCTCATCTTCACACAAGAAAATTAGTAAAGTGGCCGTGCGTTATTAAAGACGTAAACCATTTATATAGTTGAGAAATCTTAATATTAAGTTACCGACCAACTACTAATGGCCTATGTCGTCATAGCAAGGTCATAAGACAACCTATCTATTACGTTACCACTCAGAGATAAATAGAGGTAGTTGAAGCACCCGCAGGGCCGAAACATTTTTTGGATTATAGGGATAAGAAAAAAGGATATTAGGATTAAGCTTATCAGGCCGTAATGACCAAAAGCCCCGCGCTCAAATCATATGAACGCGGGGCCTAGGTTAAATTGCTATATCTTAACCAGTACGAACCTCTGTTAGAAATTCATCAACAGCTACCTTCAATGAAGATGCCTGGCCCGATAATTCGGTAGAGGCGCTGAGCACGTCATTAGCCGCATTGCCGGTTTCTTCGGCTAGGTTACTAACGTTTTTGACATTATCACCTGCGGTTTCTGTTCCCTGCGCAGCTTCCAGAGAGTTCCGACTGATTTCCTGCATGGCACAGGCCTGCTGTTCAACAGCGGCGGCAATGGACGATGATATTTCATCCAGTTCACCAATAGTTACGGAAATTTCCTGAACCGCAGTCACCGTCTCATTGGTGGTTTCCTGCATCATATTGATCTGCGATTTGATCTCTTCAGTGGCGGTTGCAGTTTGTGCCGCAAGACTTTTGACCTCGGAGGCCACAACCGCAAACCCTCTGCCCGCATCACCGGCACGGGCCGCTTCAATGGTGGCGTTAAGCGCCAGCAGATTAGTCTGTTCAGCGATATCATTAATCAACCCGATAACTTCGCTGATTTTGTCCGAACTATTTGCCATATCCGTAACTTTGGACGAGGCGTTGACCACTGAGCTTAACGCATTTTTAGAAGCCGTAGAGGCATTATTAATTTGGCTCGAAATTTCCTGAACAGATACGGTCATCTCTTCCGAGGCACTTGCCACAAGCTGCACATTCTGTCCGGCCTGCGTTGTTGCCGCCGCAGCCGATACCGACTCGTTTTTCATACTGTCGGCAGAATGGCTCATTGATTCAGAGGTGGAGTTAAGCTGGGTCGCGGCACTTGATACCGTTTGCAATACACCACCCACACGATCTTCAAATCTCTGAGCCATTTCCAGACGGTCTGCTAAGCGTTTTTCTTCGGCTTCTTTTTCAAGCCGTTTTTCAGTCACAATTTTATTCTCTTCAGCGACCTTCTTTTCGTTGGCTCGGCGTTTCTCAGCCTCTTCCTCGGCAATGCGGGCGGCCTCAGATTCTTTCTCCAGTCGTATACGCTCAATGGCATTGACCTTGAACACATTGACCGATACAGCCATCACGCCGATCTCATCCTTGCGGTCAAGACCGGGAACTTCGATAGAGGTATCACCCTCTGCCAACCTGCCCATGGCATCTGTCATGGCAGCAACCGGTTTTGTGATGGAGCCAGCGACCAGAATAACAATGCCGCCTGCCATACCAAGGCCCGTGACCAGAAGTATCCATAACAATGTCATCAGACCATCAGAACGGGACAGGCTATCTGCCACGTCATTTGACAGCAGGTTACGCTGATTGGCAACCATGCCGCTTTCGCCATCGGCACCGACCAGTGTATTAAGTAGCTTCCCTGCACGGGGGGCGGCTTCCTGCACCAATGTATAATTGGCCATATTCCATTTTTTAGAACTGCGTACATTAAACATTCTGGGTGGAATAGGGTTGAAAATAGCCCGCGCATCTGAGAAATCCCTAAAGGCCATAGATTGTTTAGGACCCAGAAGGCCGGATGCCTTTTGCAAGTCGCCAAAACGGCG
>JAGLJX010000442.1 GCA_023142175.1 Emcibacter sp. | reverse complement strand
GCCGTCAGCCCTATTCCGGACAGAGGGCTCGGCATTGCCATTAATGATCGGCTCACCCGCGCCGCCGCCGCACATAGTGAGTGACAATCTCATGATTATCGCACCAGAACATCTGATTGAATTGAAAAAAATTTCTGGGCCGAATGGCTGGATTGATCAGCCGGACAGTATGCAGGCTTTCCTCATTGAACCGCGTGATAAATTTCACGGCAGGACACCCTTGGTCCTGTTACCGGATACGACGGAGAAAGTTGCCGGGATTGTCACATATTGCGCTCAGAATAAAATTTCTATCGTCCCTCAGGGCGGCAATACTGGCCTTGTGGGCGGAAGCATCCCGACCCCGTCCGGCCATGAAATTCTTCTCAGTATGAGGCGGCTTAACCGGATTCGGGAAAAAAATTCCCATGATCAAACACTGACGGTTGAGGCCGGATGCATTCTGTCCGATATTCAGGATCAGGCGAAGGAGATGGATTTCCTGTTCCCCTTAAGCCTTGCCGCAGAGGGATCATGTATGATCGGCGGAAATCTGTCCACCAATGCGGGCGGGGTGAATGTGCTTCATTACGGCAATATGCGCAGCCTTGTGCTGGGGTTGGAGGTCGTGCTACCAAACGGGGACGTATGGGACGGGCTGGGTGGTCTTCGCAAGGATAACACGGGCTATGACCTGAAACAGCTTTTCATCGGGGCGGAAGGTACTTTAGGAATTATCACCGCCGCGACTTTAAAATTATATCCCTATCCCCATGAAAAACAAACCGCATTAGTCGCGGTTCCTGACCCACAGGCGGCGGTGGACTTACTCGAACTGACCCGCAACATCTGTGGCGATTGTATCACTGCTTTTGAAATTATGCCCCGCCTTGGCATCGAAATTGTCACCCGCCATATGCCCGAGACCAGAGACCCCATGACGTCATCTTATGACTGGTATGTACTACTGGAATGTACGTCGACCTTGAGCCGTGAATTTCTTGACCTTGAGCAGGTCATGGAAAGCATACTGGCAAAGGCCATGAACAAAGGGCTAATTTTGGACGGTGTGATCGCCAAGAATGAGGCGGAAAGCCTCAACCTGTGGCACTTAAGAGAAAATCTGTCCGAAGCCCAAAAACATGAGGGCGGCAGCATTAAACATGATATTTCAGTACCAATTTCAGCCATCCCGTCATTCCTGCTCGCGGCAGGTGTAATTGTGACAAATCTGATCCCTGGCGCCCGTCCGGTTCCCTTTGGTCACATAGGGGATGGCAACCTGCATTATAATATCAGCCAGCCGCCTGATATGGAAAAACAGGCCTTTCTGAACAAATGGGAAGAGCTAAATAGGCAAATTTATGATATAGTCAAAGAATATAAGGGTAGTTTCAGTGCCGAACATGGCATTGGCCGCATGAAGGCAAAAGAAATGATACGCTATAAATCAACAACAGAACTGGATATGATGCGACAGATAAAGGATGCCATTGATCCGGACAGCATCATGAATCCGGGGGTATTATTAAAATAACAGGGGATAATATGCTTCAAGCTCAGTCTTTTCAGGAAAAATACTATACCAGCCACGATGGTCTGAAATTATACTACCGGGATTATGATCATAGTGATTCAGATAAAACCCCATTGTTATGCCTCCATGGCCTTACACGCAATTCCAAGGATTTTAACAAATTTGCCCGTCATTTCTCATGGCAGCGCCGTGTGATA
>JAGLJX010000441.1 GCA_023142175.1 Emcibacter sp. | reverse complement strand
AGCACGTGAAATCCAACGCCATCGTTTACGTAAAAGACGGCGCAACTGTCGGTATCGGCGCAGGACAAATGAGCCGCGTAGACAGCACCCGTATCGCCGCCCAAAAAGCCCGCGACATGGCTGAAGTTCTAGGTTTACCCGAAGCGCCAACCATTGGTTCGGTAGTGGCATCCGACGCCTTCTTCCCCTTCGCAGATGGTCTTATCCATGCGGCGGAAGCTGGGGTCACGGCGGTTATTCAACCCGGCGGTTCCATGCGTGATGACGAAGTAATCGCCGCCGCCAACGAACGCGGCCTTGCTATGGTTATGACCGGAATGCGACACTTCAAGCATTGATATAAAGGGGGGATAACTCCCCCGCTCCATTTTTAATTTTCTGCTTTAGAAAAGATAAGGCTTGGCGGCCCTGCCTCAGACCTTTGCGGTCTTCGGTTACACCCTAATCCACAATCACATTCCTGATCTGTCTGGCGGCAAAGCCAAGTTTGGTGACGTTGATGCGACCTGTTGTCTGGAAATCATGAATGAGCTTCTGGATGCGGTTGGTGGAGCTTTCCGCTGTTTTTAGCCATTTTTCAGCGGCCTTCATGCTATCACCGCCTTTCAGATTGCTGAGTGCGCTACTGGTCAGATTTTTTTGCTGATCCAGAAGGTCGGCCACGACGCTATTAACCGCAAGACGGTCCCAGTGATCGGAAGATTCGACCAGATCCGCTTCTGAGCGTAACCAGTCAAAACCGATTTTATCGCCCAGCATAAAGTAGGCTTGCGCAATATCCGTTACATCAATTTTCAATTCTTCCGCCACCATGACAATATCACAGGCGGCAATTTTCAGTTCCAGGTTGGAAATATGGCAGGCCAGTTCTTCACCTACATTTTGCTCGCAATACATGGCAACCTTAAATTTAAGGCTGTCATCACATTGATCCTGAATAGTGGATGATTTGCTGAACAGCTTTTGCACACCGGGCTTAAATTGATCGATAATCTCCTGTATTGGCCGCCGCACGTCGGTGTTATTGAGGAACCAGATAGTCTGGCGGTGGGCAAAGGCCTCCACATCCATCAGCATCAGGATCTGAATTGTGGCAGGAACGGTATAATCCAGGCTTTCTATCTGTTCGTATAGTTCAGTCAGGCCAAATACTTCCGCCGCGAGGAAAAAGGCGCGGGCAACTTCCGCAGACATAGCCCCGGTTTCTTCTTTGATGGCCTGTATGCTGCCGCGGTTGACAATCTCGTTACAGATTTCCTTGGCGATAATGTCACGCTTCAATTGATGAGAACATATTTCTGGCGTATATCTTTCCTGAAGCTGGGTCGGGAAAGCCCGGATGAGATATTTATCCAGATAAGGATCATCCAGAATATCGCTATTCATCAATTCGTCATAAAGACCCATCTTGGAATAGGCAACCAGCACTGCGATTTCCGGTCGGGTTAACCCCAGCTCGTCTTCGGTCCGTTCAATCAATTCGTCATCGCTAGGCAGGAACTCCAGCTCCCGGTCCAGATTGGCTGTCTTTTCAAGGTCACCCATAAAGCGCACGAAACTATCCAGCTCGCGGATGCTGCTTGAACGGGCAAGGCTGATGGCCTGAGTTTGCAGATAATTGTCTCTGAGGACGATATTGCTGACTTCGTCAGTCATTTCCACAAGCAGCGCATCGCGCTGTTTTGGGGTGAGTTTGCCGTCCTTTACCAAAGCATTGA
>JAGLJX010000440.1 GCA_023142175.1 Emcibacter sp. | reverse complement strand
GCGCAACACAATGTAATCTGCCTTATCTCAATATTAGGAGATTTGGGTTCAAACCCTAACCACCTGATATCTTCCAACTGCCCCGGTGTAAAACCCGGGGCATTTTTTTGGCTTCGACGAATCTTAATCGGCTATTTTAACAATCTGTTTGCCAAAGTTTTCGCCCTTGAGCATACCAATGAAAGCGGCGGGTGCATTTTCCAGCCCCTCCATCACCGTCTCGCGGTATTTCAATTTGCCTTCTTTCAGCCAGCCGGAGGCCTTCTGAATGAATTCCATATTCAGGGTCGGGTTGTCAAAGGCAATAAAACCCTGAATTTTTAAACGCCGCGCAATGATGAGCGCCATGCCCCTCGGCCCTGGGGTCATATCCGCCTTATTATAATCCGAAATCATCCCGCAAAGGGCAATACGGCCAAAATTACGCATATTCCACAGCGCAGCTTCCATGATCTCGCCACCGACATTCTCAAAATTTACATCAATACCTTTGGGACATAGCTCGGCAATTGTCTTGGGAATAGAACCGCAGGTCTTATAATTAAATGCCCGATCGAAACCCAGTTCATTAACCAGAAAATCCACCTTTTCGTCGGAACCAGCACAGCCCACTACCTCACAGCCCATGATCTTGGCAATCTGCCCGACCACACTGCCCACAGCCCCAGAGGCGGCGGAAACAAAAACCCGCTCGCCTGCCTGCACATTTGCCACGCCGACAAGGCCCGCATAGGCGGTGATCCCCGGCATACCCAACACGCCCAGATAATAGGACAGCGGCACGGCGCCCCGCGCCACCGTCAGCATATCTTTGCCATCAGACTTGGAATAATTTTCCCAGCCCAGCATACCAACGACCACATCGCCTTCTTTAAACTTTGGGTTCTGAGACTGTACAACTTCCCCAACCACACCGGCTTCCAGAACTTTGCCGATCTGAAACGGCGGCACATATGATTTCACATCATTCATCCGCCCCCGCATATAAGGATCAACCGACATGTAAAGATTGCGAACCAGAATTTCACCTTCGCAGATTTCAGGGATTTCTGCTTCTGTCAGTTTAAAATTATCGGGAGACACCCAGCCATCGGGACGGCTGTTTAAGACGATCTGCTGATTAATCTCGCTCATGATATTTCTCTTTCTTTAGGGGAATCGAATAGTGATAAAATATGGAATAAAAACGATCGTTTGAAAAGTTAAATTTTTATTTTCCGCCCAGAGATCATTACTCAACCATCTGAAAATGCAGCATGGCCGAGGCGATGGGCTTGTCAGGATTGGACTGCCAGGCCTCGACATGAAGCGTGGCAAAACGCCTTCCCCGGCGAAATACGCGGGCCTTGGCGAAGGTGTCCTCCGGCTTTCCGCTGCGTAGATAATCAATTGTAATATCAATGGCTTTGGGAATATGTACCAGATCCCTGTCCCAAAAAAGCTGCATGAGAGCCGCCATTTCCATTAAAGACGCCACCGACCCTCCGTGAAGTGCCTGTGGGAAAGGGGAACCGATAAGATCTGAATGAAATTTCATGACCGTGGTAAGTTTGTCATCCTGCCGCATGAGCCTAAAACCCATCATTCTGGCATAGGGGCTGATATCAAGACTTTCATCGAAAGTCTGTTTTTCTTTCAGTTTGGACAGAAACGGCAATATCATGATGCTTTTTCCATCTCTGCGTAGGAAAATACCGCAACGCCATGAGCTATAGGATCTGTGCTGTCCTTGGAATAGACATCGCCCTGCACAAAAACCATATGATCCGTGACCTTCAGGCAACGGGTTTTCACAACCACGGAAGAAAAAGGTTCAGGTTTTTCG
>JAGLJX010000044.1 GCA_023142175.1 Emcibacter sp. | reverse complement strand
ACGCAATAGGTGCAAAATTTATCGCATCCCTCCTGAATAGTCAGGAAAGCTGTTCTTTTAGGGCTTACGTTTTTTTTGGACAGGCTATCGAACTTTTCACTAACCGACAGATCAGTATCCACAATGCGGGGATGCTCGCCTTGGCGTTTAAGCTTATCCGCCGCGAGGGTCATTTCCGGCAGGCGGTGATAAGTTTGCGGGCCAAATACCATATCTACGACGGGCATCCGCCGTTGAATTTCTGCGCCCTCTGCCTGTGCTACACATCCCCCAACCGCAAGAATCGTTTCCTTGCCGTCTTTTTTAGCCCGCTTCTGTTTCATCACCCGCAGACGGCCAATATCGGAATATACTTTTTCCGCTGCTTTTTCCCGGATATGGCAGGTATTCAGAACTATCAAGTCGGCATCATCCGGCTTTTCGGTGGTTTTGTAACCCTCATGAGCCATCACATCCACCATACGTTCCGTATCATAGACATTCATCTGACAGCCATAGGTTTTGATATATATCTTTTTGGTCATTGGCGATGCCTGCCGCGCAAACTATCGGTCAGACGCTTTTCAATAGTCCGTTCACAATAAGTCGACAATTCCTTGCGTGTCTTGAAAAGATTGCGCGATACCGGTTCATGGAAATGCACTTCCACCTCTACCTTAAGCAGATTCAGCACACCCTTCAAATGTGGCCCCATTTCAATATCACCGTACCATGCAACACTCGGACGGCTCGACCGGATTGTGGGCATATTATTAATCCGTTTATAGACAAGGGTTACAGGCTGTACCATCAGCTCCTGAATCCGGCCATGGTCATCAGGCTCCAGATGCATTGCAGCTTCAGTGACACCGAATAAAGAGCTTTTAAAGGGTAGTAATTTTCCCCCATCGGATGTGGTGCCTTCGGGAAATAGTATCAGGTTATCGCCATTATGCATTCTATCCTGCATTTCCCGTTTCTGATCCGCAATTTCTGAACGCCGTTCACGGTCTACAAAAATGGTCCGCTGAAGCGAAGAAAGGTACCCCAGAACCGGCCAGTCAATCATTTCTTTTTTGGCAATGAAGCAGGCATCTATGACATGACCCAGAACAATAATATCAATCCATGATACATGATTGCTGACAAATAACGTTGGTGGCCCCTCTAGCGGATCACCAAATGTCTTGACCTTCACATTAAGCGCATAGCACAGGGCACGATGCACTAAGGGCGGCCATGCCTTATAGCCAGGCAATCTCAATTTCTTGAAAACAATAGTTGGCGGCAACAGCACAGCAAAAAAGAATAGTGCCTTGAATATTCTGTAATATTCTCTCATTTGAACGTCTTGGTTTCCACATTAATACAAAACCCTGCACCTCATATAGAAGAATGCAGGGGGTTTTACAACTTGATCTGTCGGTGATCTGCTTTATTTAATTTTTGTACCGTATAATTCCATACGGTGATCGACCAGATTATAGCCGAGTTTTTCCGCAATGCGTTTTTGTAATTTTTCAATATCATCGTCATGAAATTCAATAACTTCGCCGGTTTCAACATCAATTAAATGGTCATGATGTATTTCGCTGACAAGTTCAAAACGGGCGCGGTTTTCGCCGCTTTCGACCCGAAAATCATGGCGGTCCAAAATGCCCGCCTCTTCAAAAAGGCGTACAGTGCGGTAAACAGTTGCGATACTGATCCGTGAATCACTTTCAACAGAACGGCGGTAAACTTCTTCCACATCAGGATGATCATGCGCCTCTGAAAGCACTCTGGCAATGACACGACGCTGGTCTGTCATCCTCATGCCTTTTTCTATACATATCCGTTCAATTTCAGACGTCATTATCCATTACCTTTTATATCTTAACAATCAGAACTATACACATTATCTAATTTAATAACAAGAACTTGAAACAAACCAATTTATTCGGAATATTTCATAATAAGCGCATCCTGCTTTTCTGCCCCCTTGACATCATAATAGCCTTTCCGCCGCCCTACGATTTCAAACCCATTTTTTTCATACAACCTGACAGCAGGGTTATTATTTTCATTCACTTCCAGAAAGATTTGCCTGATATCAGAGTTCTTGGCCTTGTTAAAAAAATTCTTCAGTAACCGGCTTGCCAGCCCTTTGCTGCGGTCATCTGGCAAAATACATATGGTTAGAATTTCTGCCTCATCCGCCGCTTGCCGCCACAGTAGAAAACCTGCTGGCTGCTGCTGTTGTTGTGAGACTATCATGGCATGAACCCCCGGCCCTTGAAGAAGTGAGGTAAATTCCTTCACCGACCACTTATTATCCGGAAAGGAGAGGCTATGAATTTCGGAAAGAACTTCGGCGGACAGAACCTCTAATATGTCAAAAGAAATTGTCATTGGTTCTGAAAGGGATAGATTATAGGCTTGGGCGCCACCGCATCGGGCGGACGCAGATAAAGCGGGACAACAACATCACTTTCATTGCCCGTGCCAAGTTTTTCAGCAGCCATCCGGGCCACAGTTCCCGCATTGGGCTGGGCAGATATATCTGGAAAAACCAACCCTGCCATAATACCTTGTGAAAGGTTGGATTTAACCAGATCAACACCCGTACCAGCCAAGAACAGAACCTCCTCATCAAGATACTGTTCCACATCACTTAACGGCACGGCAACAGGCTCTGATAAGGGACTGCTATTGCCATCCTTGAGGTCAAAAAGCTGAAGATAAACCTCCGACCTTCTGGCATCATGGGCGATGGCGATGCGGCCCGCGCAGCCCCCTTCCGCTGCATTCCTCGCAACAACTTCCAATGTGGTGAGTCCGATGAGGGGAATATCAAGGGCCAGAGCCAATCCCTTTGCCGCAGCAAGACCAATACGCACGCCAGTGAATGTTCCCGGCCCCCGCGTTACTGCTATGGCGCTGAGTTCATCAAAAGACAGTTTCGCCTGCCCGCAGACTTGCTGACACATGGGGATGAGACGCTCGGCCTGTCCCCGCATCCTCATTTCAAATATTTCGGATAAAATTTCATCGTCCTTAATCACCGCAGCGGAGCAGGATGACAAGGCGCTATCAAGGGCAAGTATGGTCAAACGATTTCGCACGCCTCATCAAAAGAAAGACGGCGATCCGGCCCTGAAAGGCCTGCCGGGTCACCATAGCCCATACTGCAAATGAAATTCACACTGTTATTGCTGCCCTTAAAGAATGCCTCATTAACCGCTTTTGGGTTAAAGCCAGACATGGGGCTGCAATCAAGGCCAAGGGCGCGGGCGGCAATAATCATATAGCCCCCCTGAAGGCTGCTGTTCCTGAAGGAAGTTTCCTCCGTAAGCTTCTCATTTCCTGTGAAAAAATCCTTGGCGCCGGGATTACTTTTAAATAAATCGGGAAGTTTCTCATAAAATTTCGCGTCACGACCAACGATGACCGTAAAGGGTGCGGCCAATATTCTGTCCTTATTGCTATCCATGGCACAATTGGCCAGTTTCTGTTTGGCATCATCGCTCTGTACAATGACAAACCGCGCTGGCGAGCAGTTGAAACTGGTAGGGCCCCAGCTTAACAAATCATATATGGCCCGGATGGTTACATCCGAAACAGGGCTTTTGAGCCATCCCTTGGACGAACGTGCGCCCCTGAAAATAACATCCAGATCCCGGTCAGAAAGTATTTCTTGCGTCATCAATTATTCCGTATCATAAAATGTCATGTTACCATAAATATGCCTAGTACAAAGAAGATTTTCTTTTAGAATTATCCTGCTATACTCCCCTCAAGCAAGCCATTCAGTCTCAGGTAACCAAATGATAAAGCATATCCCACATTCTCTTTTTTCTGGATTATTTCTGGTTATAATTATGGTTTTCCCATTCCTCGGCTATGCCCAACAACCAGAAGATACTGCCGTTATTTTAATGTATCACCGGTTCGGTGAAGATAAATATCCATCCACCAATATCACGTTGGAACAGTTTGACTCACAACTGGAAGAACTCAAAAAAGAAAAATACAATATTGTCCCCCTTGATGAGATTATCACCGCCTTTCGGAATAAAACCAAGCTGCCGTCACGGACAATCGCCATTACCATTGATGATGCTTATCTATCCATTCTGGAGAATGCCTGGCCCAAATTAAAAGCAGCCAACATTCCCTTTACATTATTTGTATCCACGGAACCGGTCAGCCAGAAAATTGCCGGGTATATGACCTGGGCGCAGGTCAGCACCCTTGCCAATGACCCTCTTGTCACCATTGGCCACCACGCACATACCCATAATCATCTGCTCCATATGTCTTTGGCTGACGCGACAAAAGATATTGATACGGCAACAGATATTTATAAAAAAGAACTCGGTAGCGTTCCTGACATCTTTGCCTATCCCTTCGGGGAATATAGCCCGGAACTGGCAAACATACTGAAAGAGAAAGGCCTTAAAGCCGCCTTTGGGCAATATTCCAGTGGTGCCAGCAGCCGGAGCGACCTCTATGGCCTGCCCCGATTTTCATTTAATGAAAAATATTCTGCGATGGATCGATTTCGACTGATCGTAAATGCCCGCGCCCTGCCTGCCTATGATATTCTACCCATCAGCGTGGTCATAACTCAAAACCCACCCCGGGTCGGATTTACAGTTGAAGAACAAGTGCGCGACCTATCCGTCCTAAGCTGCTTTCCGTCCCATCTTGGCGAAAGCGCCAATATCACCCGCATCGGCGGTAACAGGGTTGAAATCCGGTTTGACAAGCCCCTGCCAAAAGGCCGTAGCAGAATCAACTGTACCATGCCCGGACCTGATAAAAGATGGTACTGGTTCGGATTACCCCTATTCGTGAAGTAACTTTTTGAGCGTTATGTGTTTAGGCGTGGCAATGCAGACAAGCCGACGTGTGCTTCAGCACATAAGGTGAAGTCTGCAGCCTGAACATAGGACGCTCAAACCGCCTCGACGGTTTCCACTTCGGGAATATAATGCTTGAGCAAATTCTGAATACCGTATTTCAGGGTTGCGGTTGAACTTGGACAGCCCGCACAGGCGCCCTGCATACGTAGATATACAATGCCCTTATCATAGGCATGAAAGGTAATATCACCGCCGTCACGGGCCACTGCCGGCCTAACACGGGCCTCCAGCAACTCCTTGATCTGAGCAACGATCTCTGCGTCTTCCGGATTTTCTTCTGCAGCGGGAACATCTGGACTATTATTTAAGACCACCGGATCGCCGGATGTGAAATGTTCCATTATAGCGCCGAGAACATCGGTCTTCTTGTCATTCCAGTCATGGTCAGTCAGGGTAACGGCGATAAAATCAAACCCAAAGAAAGTTCCTGTAACACCTTCGATAGCAAAAAGGCGGCGGCCTAGTGGTGAATTCTCAGCTTCCTGAGCGCTTTCATAAAAGGCCGTTCCCTGTTCCATTACGGTCTCACCCGGAACGAATTTAAGCGTGGCAGGGTTTGGGGTCATTTCGGTCTGAATAAACATATATCTGTCCTATTACTTTAATGATAGGACATAAATGGCAATAGTTTGCAGTAAAATCAAGAGTAAAATAGTATGATTCTATAATCAGACAAATTTATCGATTTCATTATCGGTCATATTTCCCGGAACGACAAGCACCGGCATATGCAGCACATTCAGCAATTCTTCCCGAAAAGCCTTGATTAGCGGACCGGGATCCCCATCCACATTCGCACCAAGCACCAACAGATGGATATCCTTGTCATCCTCAATATATTGCGTGATGACATCGCCCGGCTCACCCTTGCGCAGCACAAGTTCGCTATCAAGGCCTGATAATTGTTTTACCTCTATGGCAAAAACCTCCATCATCTCCTGCGCTTCCTGCATGGCTTCTTCTTCCATGATGTCACGCACCGCCATCCAATGCTGAAATTCGGCAGGCTGAATGATGCGGAGCAAAACCAGCGTCCCCCCAACCCGCTTTGCCCGCAATGCGGCCAGTCGAAGAACTTTTTTAAATTCCGGCGTACCGTCCGCGATGACCAGAAGTTTCCACTTATTTTCCTGCGTAGACATAGATAACCCTCTACCTGTTTTGGGTATCTTGCCATTCAAGATAGAAGTTTGGCAAGATTTTTTTATTTTAGCAAAATATTGGTAATTTCTTTAAGTTGGGTTCTGGCCCGCAGAAGATAGAAACCCTGTGCCGATAAATGGTTCTGAAACAGGAAGCCATCGGCATCACAATTGGACACTATCATCGGATCAAGGTCAATCAGAGAGGACAGACTTTGCTCCAGAAGATCCCAGCTACTGCCGGCATCTTTATCTGTAACCACCTTATCGAAATCAGCCCGCAACCCGCCAAGCAAAAGCCAATAGGCGTAGGAGCGGCCCTTCACGTCATAAAACAGGTTATCGGCCTTTGTATCCAGAACACAACCAATTCCATTATCAATCTTTCGGGAAATAGCATCCGATGAAGACCCCATATCCAGAGAAATTTTATCCAATGTGGATAAAAGATTATCCGCCCGCCGCCCAAAGGTCGCCTCACCTTTTCTCAGACGATTGTTATATTTCTTCAGATTGTTCAGAGCGCTGTTATATTGCTTTTCAGCTGGGGCAACAAACAGAAACAGGGACACACTAGGGTCCCAATACCATCTGTCCGGTGCATAATTTATCCCGCTTGCCACTTCCCGTAAATTCTCATCCACCTGACTTGATCCCCGGATACGGCTAAGCTGATCCTTTAACTCAATCGCAAAAATGGCATTGGCGGAGATTATACCCTTCTGATAATAAGCCATATTGTCGAGCAGAGATCCCGGTTTGAACCACGGGTCATTTGAAATCCAGGCATGATGATTAACTTCCCGGTCAATCATGGCGATAGACATCTCTACAGCGTAGCTTCCCACAGAGGTTTTAGCCATTCTATCTGCGGCATAGTTTTTGTCATCATTGATATTCTCAACGACAACCATACCAATCAGATAATAGGAAAAGATAAATATCACAAGACCAGCCAGAATCCTTCTGGCAACCTTAAAGGTTATTTTTTCCCGCAACCAGACAAGCCCCGGTTTGACTTTTTTCCACATACTTCCAGCCCTTATTTTTTCTTGAATTGGAATAACCGGAGCTACTCATTTAAGAGTGAACCGCTGTTATTACTGGTTCAGTTCTATTACGACCCTGTTCGTCGCCCCACTTTCGCCGGGGAAATTCGTAAACAATGCCTGTGTCAAATGGGGCATCAACTGGGCAAGGTCGTTGCTCCGTCCTCGGCTTTCCACAGTTCCTTCATACAGGTTCTTCGCACCATTCTTATTTGGCCGGATAACCAGAGATAGCTTGCGGGTATAGTTGACATATGATCTGATATCACGGTCATAGGGGTATCCAAAACCATAAAAAGGGCTGTAATGATGGCCGAAATATCCAAAATCAGTGAAATGACGATAATGACGATGATGACGGAAATGGCGAAGTCCGTAACCATAGCCATAACCATATTCAAAGCCAGATGAATATCGTCTGATCATGACCTTGCCATCATCCACTGAATAATCCAGTTCGACGATCAAATCAGCCTCACCATTACCCGCCGCCGTATATCCCTGTCTTGCAAGGTAGCTTCCGACCATATTGGCATATGAAGCAAATTCAAGGCTGGTGTTTTTTGCCGGATCAGCCGGTATGATCATCACCGTTTCCCCTTTGGGTACTGGCAACTCATGGAACCGGGACACATTGGACCTAAACGTGCCGTTACAGGCGGATACAAGTCCGACCATACCCACCACAATTAAAATTCTAATGATCTTATTCATAATCTTAACCTTAGCTGTTATCCCTCTCCACAAGAGATACTTTAAAGATAATACTAATGCCCTAGGATTGCAAGAACCCCACGATATTGTGAACTTGCTTGAGAATCGGTTCCGAAATGGCTCTGGCCTTCTCAGAACCTTCTCTAAGAATTTGATCTATATATGTTTTTTCACTTCGCAACCGCGTCATTTCTTCCGTTATCGGCCCAAGGACGGTAACACTGAGTTCTGCAAGATCCTTTTTAAAGTTTGCAAAACCCTGTCCACCATACTCCCCACAGACATCCTCGGCAGTGCGATCACTGAGAGCGGCAAAAATATTTATCAGGTTTTTAGCTTCTGGACGGTTTTCCAACCCTTCCATACTTGATGCAATTGGCTCGCTGTCGGTTCGGGCCTTGCGGATTTTTTTGGCAATCGTATCCCGATCATCAATCAGATTAATCCGGCTGTTCTCGGACGGGTCAGATTTGCTCATTTTGGCGTTGCCATCACGCAAAGACATTACCCGTTTTGCTTCCCCCAGTATCAGGGGCTCCACAATGGGGAAAAAATCCGTGTCATAATCATTATTGAATTTCTGCGCAATATCGCGGGCCAGCTCAAGATGTTGCTTCTGATCATCGCCCACGGGCACGTGTGTCGCCTTATAGAGCATAATATCGGCTGCCATCAGATCAGGGTAAACATAAAGCCCCACACTGGCCCGTTCACGGTTTTTACCGGCCTTTTCCTTAAACTGGGTCATGCGATTCAACCAGCCCATACGCGCCACACAGTTAAAAATCCACGCAAGCTCTGCATGTCCCGGCACCTGAGACTGGTTAAAGATAATACATTCCTTGGGGTCAATGCCGCTGGCAATCAGTCCCGCCGTCACCTCACGGGTCGCATCCCGAAGCACTGCCGGATCCTGCCATACGGTGATGGCATGAAGATCAACAACACAAAAAATACTTTCATACGTCCGCTGCAAAGCCACCCAGTTACGGATTGCGCCAAGATAGTTACCAAGTGTGAGATTTCCAGAGGGTTGAACACCAGAGAAGATGCGTTGCTTGAACTCAGTCATATTTTTATTCCTTAAGGATATTTTGGACATATCCCGATTATCTATTTTATAACAGACGTGACTTATGGCCGCAAAATACTTTATGGTCAAGAGGATGATATGTAATAAAAAAGACCACTCTGAATAAACAGAGTGGCCCAAGTTTAGGGAGGAAACGCCCACGAAGGGCAAGAAAAATACTCCTACACCAAGAGTATCTCTCTTCTCTATATTTAGGCCGTTAAAATGCAAAATCAAGGGAAAAATTACCTTTATTTTACAATATGTTAGCCACAACATGAAAAACACACTGTGCTATTTATGCAACAGTTGTTATAAACCGGAAAATACTTTTATTTTCAACGATATACCTCATTATTTAACCTTAATGAGCATTTTTGTCACACTCTATACGGCCAAAGAAAAATTGCAGTAAATGAAGCCTTTGCGCAAGAATTTAGCAGATTTCCAATGAATACCTGCAATAAAGTCGGGGACTGAGTCTCAAAATATTCTAGCTTATTGAAATAAGATCGGATTCTACCACGGCCCAGAATATGGCCCAGATAACAATTGTGATGCCTGTCGTAATCAGCATTTTCTTCTTTATATTCGGCTTCACGGGTGAGCCGGGCTCTATGCCTGCTTCATAGTCTTCGGTACTTTCATGATGACCTTTTATACCCCAAGGCAGCACCATGAAAAGCACTAACCACCAACAGACCAGAAATACAACAAGATGATTTGCGATTGTCATTTTATACCTCTTCCAATTCTACCAATGTGCCCAACAAATCTTTCGGATGCAAAAACAAAATCGGTTTACCGTGGGCACCAATTTTAGGTTCGCCTGATCCTAATATGCGCAGGCCATCGGCCACTAGCCTGTCCCGTGCTGCGTGAATATCCTCTACCTCGTAACATATATGATGAATCCCGCCGGATTTATTTTTTTCCAGAAAACGACTGATAGGAGAATCATCTCCCAACGGATAAAGCAGTTCTATCTTGGTCCCCGGCAATTCCACAAACACAGTCACCACCCCATGATCCGGCTGATCCTTGGCCTCGGATACTTTGGCCCCCATCGTATCACGGTATAATGCCACCGCCGCGTCCATATCCGGCACTGCAATGGCAACATGGTTTAACTTTCCGATCATACCTAGTCTTTCTTTATCTGTGTCACAGTGACCGTGGTCAGCGGCCCTTTTTCCTTGAATGTATAATTTTTAGCGGCTTTTCGGGCTTGTACGCGAACTGCTTCCGCCAGTTTATTCTTATCGGCCCGCTGTTTGCTGGTCAATTTATCCGCCGCTGCAAAAACGGCCTCTATGATAACATCTTCAAACCGTTCCATTCCCGCATCCGGGCTGCCCAGATTAGTGATCTCTGGTACGGCCAGAAACGCGCCTTTCCCATCAATCACCAAAGCTACCACAAGGGCACCATTATATAGCATACGGCGGCGTGTCACAATGGCGTCATCATCCGCCGGAATGATAAACTGACCATCGAGAGCAAAGCGCCCCACATCAACATATTCGACAATTTTTGCCGGGCCGGGCGCCAACCTGATTAACGTGCCATTCCGGGGAACAATGGCATTTTTGATACCTGCGCCCTTACCAAATTCCGCCTGCCGTTTCATATGGCGCAGTTCCCCATGAACCGGAACCAGTATTTCGGGGCGTATCCAGTCATACATTTGGCTAAGCTCCATCTGTCCCGGATGGCCGGAAACATGGACGAAGGCATCCTTTTCCGTGATGATTTCCGCACCAATCTCCACAAGCGCATTATGTAATCGTCCAATATGCAATTCATTGCCCGGTATGATTTTGGACGAAAATATCACGGTGTCGCCCTTGGCGATGGTCACATCCCGGCTATTGCCCTGTGCGATACGCATCAGCGCCGCCCGTGCCTCTCCCTGACATCCGGTACAGATGTATAAGATTTTCTCGTTGGGTAGGTAGCCCGCTTGCGCTTCATCCACTACTCTTGGGAAATCCTTCAGATATCCGGCTTCTATAGCAGCAGCAACATTCCTCTTCAGCGACCGGCCCACCAAACAGACCTCGCGGCCATTATGCCTCGCGGCCTGTGCCAGCGTATCCACCCGCGCCACGTTGGATGAGAATGTAGCGCAAAAAACTTTGCCCTTTTTCGCCGATAACATCTGGGTGATACTGTCCCGGACCTTACTTTCCGATCCCGAAGGCTCCACATTAAAAACATTGGTGGAATCGCACACCAGCGCCAGAACACCCTCATCCCCAACCTGTCGCATCCGGTCTTCATTTGTTTTTTCGCCCAGTAGCGGCTCCGGGTCCAGTTTCCAGTCTCCGGTATGGAATATTGTTCCCGCCTCCGTGGTTATACGTACGGCGTTAGGTTCCGGTATGGAATGGGTCAGGGATATAAAATCCACCGTGAAGGGGCCAACCTCAACACTACCTTCCAAAGGCACTTCGATCAGGGGAACCTCATCTAGAAGCCCTGCTTCGGCAAGTTTAAGCCGGATTATAATCATGGTAAAGGGCGTGGCATAGACCGGACAGCGAAACCGCCGCCAAAGGTGCGCCAAGGCCCCCACATGATCCTCATGGGCATGGGTGATGATAAGGCCCACCAGATTGTCTTGGCGTTGCTCAATATAATTTGTATTGGGCATGATCAGGTCAATACCCGGCAGATAGGTGTCTGCAAAGCTAATGCCGCAATCCACCATCAGCCATTTGCCCTGTGTCTTATACAGGTTCAGGTTCATACCAATCTCACCCGACCCACCAAGGGGCAGGAAATACAGGTCATCTTTATGGTTACGCTGTGGCATATATTTTATATATTCCGGCTATAAATTTCGAAAAGACCATAGGTGGTCAATTCCTGATCGACAACCTCTATAGCCTCTACCTCATCCATAAACAAGGGCGCCAGACCGCCTGTTGCCAGAACTTTCATCGTCACATTCGGATGGTTTTCAGAAAACTCTTGCTTGATGCGCTGAACAACCCCTTCGACCAGCCCCACATAGCCCCAGAAAATGCCGGACTGAATGGCGGTTACCGTTCCCGTACCGATGACCTGATCCGGTTTTTCAACCGCAACGCGGGGCAGTTTCGCCGCCGCCATATGCAAGGCTTCCACCGAAAGGTTAACACCGGGCGAGATAATACCGCCGCAATAATTGCCGTGTTTGTCAATGATATCAAATGTGGTCGCGGTGCCGAAATCTATTATGATCATGGGGCCACCGTATTTTTTATGGGCGGCAACCGAATTCACAAGTCGGTCCGCACCGACCTCTTTCGGATTGTCCAGTTTAACCAACAGGCCCAAATCAAGGTTATCTTCCCCAACAACCAAAGCCGTGCAGTTAAAATAACGCCGACAGAGAAGCTGTAAGGGAAATAAGGCCTGCGGCACCACAGTCGCGATAATTGCGCCGGTAATATTCTTCGGTGAAATACCTTCAAGATTCATCAATTGGGTCAACCACACCATATATTCATCGGCGGTTCGGCTCGACGTGCTTGATATACGCCATTTATGACGAAGCTCCGCCCCGTCATGTATGGCAAAAACAATATTTGTATTTCCGGCATCAATAGCAAGAAGCATAATTCATCCTTAAGCGAAAAAAACATCACCTGCGGTAATATGTCGTCTTTCGTTCCCCACCGCAAGTATTAGTGCGCCATTTTCGTCCAGATCGACAAAGCGGCCCCGCAGCTCCCCATCCGGCAAACGAACGATAATTTCCTCCCCCAATCCCATAGCATTGTCTTTCCATACCTTGCGGATCAAACCAAAGCCATGATCTTTCCAACGGGATATCCAGTGATCCATAGACACCATAAGACTTTCCATAACCTGTTCCAGTTCAGTCTCGGCATTTTCATGCTTCAGGTTGGTGGCGGGATATTGTGACCTCGAAGGATGATGCTTAACATTGATGCCAATGCCGATGATAACGTGAGAGGGTGTCGCGCCGCCCTGCCCCGCCGTTTCCAGCAAAATGCCGGAAATTTTCTTAGCCCCCACCAGAATATCATTGGGCCATTTGCATTGCACATGACCGCTGGATTGCAAAATATCCGCCACGGTATCCCGAACCGCCAATGCCGTCACAAAAGAAAGCTGTGAGGCGGTGCCAAGATCGCAGTCGATGCCATATAGCAGAGATGCAAAGAGATTGCCCTGACGCGATACCCATTCCCGGCCACGGCGACCCCGTCCTGCGGACTGCTCACTGCTCACGACCCAGACATTGCCCGCGTAGCCCTCGTCCGCAATACGGCGGCATTGTGCATTTGTGCTGTCCAGAACGTCAAATGCCCGAAGGTCGTAACCTTCGGGCATATTGAAAGAGCTTTGCAAAGCCATGATTTACGAGATCAAAGCCGCGGCAGCCATTCTGGCATATTCGAGAACCGGGGCGTTAATCTGTGGCAGAAGGAACAGGATCAAAAGTGCGGCACCGACCCCCATGATAGCGGTCATATTGAATGATTTCTGAGGTACAAATTCACCCTCCGGCTCATTGAAATACATGACCTTAACCACATTGAGGTAGTAATAAGCGCCAACCACACTGGCAATCACCCCGATCACCGCAAGGGCAATCAGTCCATAATTGGTCGCCATGGGATCCGCAACGGCGGTGGCGATAACCGCCTTGAACACATACCACTTACCCCAGAATCCCGCCAGTGGAGGAATACCCGCCAGTGACAGCATAAAGATGGCCAGAGCCGCCGCCATACCGGGGCGCGTCTGGGCAAGGCCGGACAGGTCAGAAATATCCTCAACCATGCCGTTTTTGCGGCGCATGGACAGGATGCAGGCAAATGCACCCACATTCATCACCAGATAAATAGTCATGTAAATAACCAGACCACGAATACCCTCTTGACTACCCGCCGCCAGACCAACCAGCGCAAAACCGATATGCCCGATAGAACTATAGGCCATAAGCCGCTTGATATTGGTTTGCACCACAGCAGCCACAGAACCCAGCACCATAGAGGCCAGAGACATAAAGACGATCACCTGAGACCATGATTCCGATAATTCACCGAACGGAACATAAAGCACCCGAACCAACAGGGCCAGAGCAGCTACCTTTGGCGCAACGGCAAAGAAAGCTGTCACGGGGGTTGGTGCGCCCTGATAAACATCCGGTGTCCACATATGAAACGGTACAGCAGAAATTTTGAAAGCCAGCCCCGCCAGCACCAAGACCATACCAACGATCACGCCGATATCAGGACCATGTGCGCTTGCATGAGCAAGATTAGCGCCGATAACAGTAAAATTAGTGCTGCCGACAAAGCCATATATCAGGGAGCTACCAAACAACAACATACCGGACGACAAAGCGCCAAGCACAAAATATTTCAAGCCCGCTTCGGTGGCAAGCTCGCTATCCCGACGAATGGACGCCAGCACATAAAGGCTGAGGGATTGCAGTTCCAGCCCCATATAGAGTGACATCAGGTCATTGGCCGAAACCATAACCATCATACCGAGGGTCGCTAGCAGGATTAATATGGGATATTCAAATCTCTCCTCCTGCTCATCGCGAAAATACTGTACGGACATAAGCACCGCGAAGGCAGAGGCAATCAGCACCAGTATTTTCATGAAGGAAGTAAAACGATCCACCACGAACATATCACCGAAGGTATAAACCGCAGTCTCACCCCATGTCACCGTAATAAACAGGGTCACGATCATCAGCGCCGCGGCCATCAGCGACACAAAGCCCGTGGACTTGTTGCCACGAAACACACCCAGCATGAGCAAGGCCATAGCACCAATGGCCATGAGAATTTCGCCATATGCCGGTGCCAGATTAGGAAGCATTGTTTCAGTCATCTTGATTTCTCCCTAATGCACTGCTGTTTCAGCAGCCGCAATAAGGGCTGCCTGATGATTGGTAATAAGGTTTTCAACGGACACATGCATGAAATCCATAAATGTTGAGGGGTAAATCCCCATCCAGATGGTGAAGAATACCAAGGGCGCGAATATAAGTATTTCCCGCTTGCTCATATCCAGCATATTTTTCAGATCTTGTTTAACCAGTTCGCCAAACACGACCTTACGATAGAGCCACAGCATATATGCTGCGCCCAGAATAAGTCCTGTTGCCGCGAAGAATGTTGCCCAGATGCTAACCTTAAATAAGCCGATCAGCACCAGAATTTCACCAACAAAGTTACCGGTTCCCGGCAACCCAACCGATGCCATGACAAAGAACATAAATGTCAGCGCATATTTCGGCATGATATTCACAAGCCCGCCGTATCGTTCAATATCGCGAGTATGAAGCCTGTCATAAATAACCCCTACACATAGGAACAAGGCACTTGCCACCAATCCATGCGCCAGCATCACCATGATCGCGCCCTCAATACCCTGAGAGTTAAAAGTGAAAATACCGAGCGTTACAAAACCCATATGAGCCACAGAAGAATAAGCAATCAGCTTTTTCATATCCTGCTGCATCAAGGCAACAAGCGAGGTATAGATAATAGCAATCACCGACAGTGTATAAATCAACCAAGCAAGCTCCACCGATGCTACCGGAAACATAGGCAGGGAGAAGCGCAGGAAGCCATATCCACCCATCTTAAGCAGGATACCCGCCAAGATAACCGAACCGGCTGTTGGTGCCTGCACATGGGCATCGGGCAGCCACGTATGGACCGGCCACATGGGCATCTTGACCGCGAATGAAGCAAAGAAAGCTAAGAACAGCCAGACTTGCGCATTGGTGTCAAACCCATATTGCATCAAGGTTGGAATATCGGTCGTACCCGCCTGAAAATACATATAGAGCATAGCCAGAAGCATCAGCACAGAGCCAAGCAGCGTATATAGGAACAGCTTGTAGGAAGCATAAACCCTCCTCGCACCGCCCCATACCCCGATGATCAGGAACATGGGGATCAGGCCGCCTTCAAAGAACAGGTAGAATAACACAATATCCAAGGAGCAAAAGACCCCGATCATCAATGTTTCCAGAATCAGAAAGGCAATCAGATATTCCTTGACCCGGTCCTTAATCACATCCCATCCCGTCAGGATAACGATTGGCATGATAAAGGTGGTCAGCATGACAAACAGGATTGAAATCCCGTCAATACCCATATGGTAATTGATGTTATCGCCAAGCCAGCTTGTTTTTTCCACAAATTGGAAATCGGCGGTTGTCTTGTCGAAACTGAACCATAGGATCAGGGAGGCGAAAAAGGTGAAAACCGTAACCCACAGGGCGGCATTGCGCGCATTGCGGTCAGCGTTCTCACCCTTGGTCAGCAAAACAAATACCACACCGAGTAACGGCAGAAAGGTGATAATCGAAAGAATTGGGAAATGTTCCATTAGCTTGCTCCCCCGCCAGAAATAAAGGCGAACCAGGTGACGAAGGCAGCAACGCCCATTAACATGGCAAAGGCATAATGGTAGACATAACCACTCTGCAATGCCTTAAATTTACGGGCCAGTGTCAGAACACCGCTCACCGCACCATCCGGACCATACCGGTCGATGATATTCTCATCGCCCTTCTTCCAAAGGAAAACCCCCAGTTTCTTGGCAGGTTTGACAAACAGGAAGTCATAAATCTCATCCACATACCATT